>JALYYT010000191.1 GCA_030946285.1 Gemmatimonadota bacterium | reverse complement strand
CATCGATATCGCTTGACCACGCATTCGAACTGACCTGGTGACACGCTGAGATCGCTCTCCCCTGCAACGCGACGGTAACGAAGCGGAGCGACGCGCCGTGGATCCACGCCTGCGGCGAGGATGACGAGGTCTTTCCTTCCACGAATGCTGCGTGGACGACAAGGTCTTTCCGTCCACGCCTGCGGCGAGGATGACGAGGTCTTTCCGTCCACGAATGCGGCGAGGATGACGAGGTCTTTCCGTCCACGAATGCGGCGTGGACGACAAGGTCTTTCCGTCCACGAATGCGGCGTGGACGACAAGGTCTTTCCGTCTACGTATGCTGCGAGGCCGACCATACTACTCCTGCGACGCGGGCTCGTATCGTCCGGGCGTCATGCTTCCTTTGCGCCGGGCTCCTTCGGAAAATCTCTCTTGTCGTCCGGTGCCGGCCCCAGATCTTCTATCGCGGGTCCGTTGATGACCTTGCCCAATGGATCGAAGCGCGAGCCGTGACATGGACAGTCCCATGTCTTCTCGGTGCTGTTCCAGTCGACAATGCAGTAGAGATGCGTGCAGACGGCGGAGCATTCCGTGATTTTGCCCTGAGGATCGCGGTACACGGCAACCTTGCGCATTCCGCGACGTATCACCGCGCCGGAGCCGTTCGGTATCTCCTCCGTCGTTTCGACGTCACCGGAGGTCAGCCAGCTCGTATACTGCTCGGCGACGTTCAGGTTTTCGCGCGCGAAACTCGCGGCGGAGCGAATACTGATGCGACTTGGGTCGTAGATATCTGCCCACGGATTGTCTGTGCCGGTGATGAGATCCGTCAGCAGGACTCCGGCGATCACACCGTGTGTGATCCCGTTGCCGGAATCTCCGGTGACGATGTAGATGTGCTCGTCGGAACCGGGGTTCTTTCCGATGAACGCCAGACTATCCACCGGCTCAAGTACCTGACCGGACCATCGGTACAGTACTTCCGTAGCCATTGGGAAGCGTCTGCGCGCCCATTTCTCTATGAGTGAGAACCGGTTCTCGCTCTCGTCCGCCTGCCCGGTCTTGTGATCCTCACCGCCCACTATCAGCACGTCGTACGGAAGTTCCTGCCGGCTGGACGGATGGACACGTACATAGTGATATGGATCGGACGTGTCCCACAGCAGCACATGCGGAACCGAACCCTTCGGCACCTTCAGCCCGATCACGTACGTCCGATACGGAGCCTGCTTGGTGTGCATCACCATCCAGTCGTTGATCGGCGAGTGCGTCGCGACGACTATGTCGTCGGCAAGTATCGTGTGACCGGAAGCGGTAGTGACCGTGGCTGGTGTTCCATCCTCCACAAGCGTGACGCGCGTTCCCGTGAATATTCGGCCGCCGTCCCGCGTGATGGCAGCTGCGAGTCCGTGCAGGTACTTGAGTGAATGGAACTGCGCCTGTCGCGGGAACCGTAGAGCGACGCCGGTATTGAACGAATCAACCGGTGCCCGCTCGAACAGTCCTGTATCAGTCAGTCCGGCAACATGTGATGCCTCGAGCTCATCAACGAGTACGTCGCGCTTGTCACCCTCGCCAAGGAACAGAAAGCCATCCACTCTTTCGAAATCGCAGTCGATCTGTTCGAGGTCCACTATGGACTCGATTCGCTGAATTGCCGCTGTATGCGACTCTGCGGCAAAGCGAGCGCCCTGTTCACCGAAGAGACGGATGAGACGGGCGTAGTAATCGTCCAGCGAGTTGCACAGATGGGACGTCGTGCGACCGGTTTCCCCACCGCCAACTGGGCCGTCGTCTATCACCACGACCGACTTCCCTGCTCGCGTGAGATTGTATGCAACGGACATTCCGGCGATTCCCGCGCCGATCACGCAGACGTGCGCGCGAATGTCGTCCGTGAGCGGCGGATAGGAGAGAGGCTGGACGGTGTCCATCCAGACGGATTCAGTGGCGCCGGATTCAGAACGCATGCGTATCGTAGCTTAAGGTCGGAAACGGTATCTTTCCCAAAGCATTCGGTATGCCACATCAATTGGAGGATGGATGACGGATTCGAAGGTGCCCGCTGGCTCGACCTCGGAGATCTGGGTCATCGACCAGATCACGAGCGGAGTGGCCTCGGTCGAGCGTGATGGCGGAACCACGACCACCATACCGGCGACAATGCTGCCCCGCGGAGCCGCTGAGGGTGACGTTCTGAGAGTCATCATTTCGCCCGACGACGGCAGGAACAACATCACGATCTCGCTGGACCCGGTCGAGAAGGCCAGGAGGCTGGAGCGGTCAGCGGCTCAGGTCGCGAATGGTGGAAAGGGTGGCAAGGGGAATATCGTCCTGTAGATATCCGAATAGCAGCATAGCCGGCTGTCATCCTGGCCTTCCACCCTTGTCAGCCTCGCCCTCCATCCTCCTCATCCTCGCCTTCCACCCTCTTGTCATCCTCGCTGCAGGCGTGGATCCACGGCGCGTCTCCGTGCTTCGTAATCGTCACGTTGCAGGAGTACCGGGACTCAGGATGCCGGCGACGCTGACGTCATTCGCGCATCGTATGGCTTGACCACACGTTCAGTTAATCGAATTGCCTATCCGCGATTTCATGCATGGCTCGAACATTTTTAACGCGTACTGGCGAGAACGCACGAGCTGTTACTCCTGCAACGCGACGGTCAGTGTTCGAGCGACGCGCCGTGGGTCCACGCCTTCGATGAGGACGACGTGGGTGCGGAGTTCCCTCCATCACCCCATCTCGACATCCACGTCGTGACGTTTCCCGTCATCCTTCAGCGCGATTACGCTATCGGGAACCAGCGCCCCGTCCACCGTCACTTTGTTCACTCCACGCTCGACATGCGACGGGTTCCGCACGTTGATCACGTACGTCGAGCTCATGTAGCTGTATTCGATCGTGAATCCATCCCAGGCTGCCGGAATGCATGGGTTCATTGTCAGTGATTCACCGCGCTTGGTGAAGCCGAGTATCCCTTCGAGACCAGTGCGGTAGTACCAGCTTGCGCTGCCGGTGTACCAGGTCCAGCCGCCGCGGCCGAGGTGCTGGTCCGCGGTGTAGAGGTCGGCGACAACGACGTACGGCTCGACCTTGTAGCGCTCGACCATTTCGCGAGTCTCGGAATGCTTCACCGGATTCAGCATCTGGAAGAGATCGAAAGCGTGCGTGCCATTACCCGCCATACACTGGGCCCATACGGCCCACGTCGCGGCGTGGGTGTACTGCGCGCCGTTCTCGCGGACTCCGGGCAGATATCCCTTGATGTAGCCGGGATCGTGCTTCGTCTTGTCGAACGGCGGCGTCAGCAGCATGATCAACCGCGCGTCGTTCCTCACGAGGTGCTGATCAACCGATGACATGGCCGTCCGTGAACGCTCGGCGTCGCCAGCGCCGGAAAGAATACTCCAGCTCTGGGCGATGGAATCGATCTTTGCCTCCTCACTGCTGCTCGAGCCGAGTGCGTAACCATCGTCGTAGTACGCTCTCACATACCAGCTGCCATCCCAGGCGTTCGTCTCGATCGCATTGCGGTACCGCTCCGCATATCCGACGAACTCGTCGCGAGCGGAAGCGTCGCCGCGTGAATCACTTATCGTGGCGATTCGCTTGAGTGTTGCGATGAGGAACCAGGCAAGCCACACACTCACGCCCTTCCCTTCGATACCTACCCGGCTGAATCCATCGTTCCAGTCACCGCTCCCGATGAGTGGCAGATCGTGCTGTCCGAAAGTCGCGCCCCTGCGCAACGCGCGCAGACAGTGCTCGTAGATGGACGCCGTTTCTCCCGACTGCTCCGGCTTGTCGTAAAGCTCATGCTCGTCGGGACCGAGCTGACGCATGGTGATGAACTCGACGGGCTCGTCGAGTATGGTTGCGTCTCCGGTGACTTCCAGATAATGCGCCACGACAAATGGCAGCCAGATGAGATCGTCGGAGAAGCGCGTGCGAACGCCGCGCCCGCTCTTCGGATGCCACCAATGCTGCACGTCACCTTCCACGAACTGTCTTCCAGCGGAACGTACAATGTGCGCACGCGCAACAGCCTGATCGGTATAGAGGAACGCCATGCTGTCCTGCAGCTGGTCGCGGAAGCCGTATGCGCCACTCGACTGATACAGCGCCGTGCGACCCCACATGCGACACGAGAGGGCCTGGTACAGCAGCCATCCATTCTCGATCCTGTCGAAGGACGGCTCCGGGGTCTTTACCTTGATTGTCGAGAGACGCGCGTGCCACAAGGACGTAGCTCGGTTCGTCTCGCCAATCGCGGTCTCGACGGTCTTGTAGCGTGATATGACGTTGCGCGCGTCTGGCGCGGACGACATCGCCCCAAGAAGCACGATGATTTCGCAATCCTCTCCGGGATGCACGGTTACGGTCGTCTGGAGCGCGCCGCACGGATCGACGACTTCTCCCACCGACTCGCCGAGCGCGGCTTTCGACAGCGCGGCCGGTCTCGCGGGTGTGCCGTTTCTTCCAATGAACTCGCGCCGGTCGGCCGTGTAACTGGTCACGTCTCCGCTCATGGCCAGGAACGCGACTTGATCGGCGTATTCCTGGTCGTAGAAGTTCTGTCCGAAGATCGAAGACGTTTCCGTGTCGAACGATGTGTACACGTGCTGCTGCGTGAGGTCGCGCGAAACTCCCAGTACCCATTCCACGTAACTCGTGACTGTCACTCGCTTGGGCGAGCGACCGTTATTGGTGATCGTGAGGGTACTGATCTTGACCGGCTCGTCCGTCGCCATCGCGATGCGCACAGACGTTCGAATGTCACCGTGCACGTGGTCGAATATTGAATAACCAGCGCCGTGCTTGACGACATACTCGCTCATCTCACGAATCGGAGCGGGAGTCGCTGACCACACGTCGCCGCTCTCGTCGTCGCGCAGATAGATGCAGTCGCTGCACGGATCGCGGACTGGATCGTTGTGCCACGGAGTAATCCGATAGAAGAAACTGCTCTGTGCCCACGTGCAACTGCTTCCGCTCTCTGTGATCACGAAACCGGCAGCGGGATTGGCGATCACATTGGACCACGGCGCAGGTGGCAGTTCCGTTCCGTAAAGTCGCAGCTCGTACTCTCCGGCGTCATTGAAGAACCCGAAGCCGTTTGTGACGGGTGAATCCGCGGACGCCAGGCCCGTACGCGGGTCTGCTATTCGCCGTGCGTACCTCGGCGGCACCGGTGCGTCCGGTCGGCCTGCGTATTCCTGCTCGTCGTCTGGAAATTCCAGCAGCGAGCCAAGACCCAACCCGTCACACTTCACGTGAACTCGCGCCATGGCGCGGACGAGGGCGACGTCTTCTGCCTTGAGAATGTCCGTGCGTCGAATGAATACACCGCCCGGACGATCGAGCAACGCCGCTTCGCTCGACGCCATTACCATCGACGTGATGCTCTCGTTCAGTTCCTGCAGATAGGACGCCGGCCGCTCGTTCAGGAACACGAGGTCGGACGTAAGTCCCTTCAGGCGCCAGTAATGGTGGGCCTGCAGCAGTTGCCGGATGCTCGGAAGTCCCTCCGGCGCGTCTATCGTCGCGAGGAGAATCGGATTGTCGCCCGATATTCCCAGCGGCCAGAGTGCCTGCTGCCCACGCGTGTTGTCCCGCAGTTCCGTCCCCGTCGGACGAAGTTGTGGGTGCGGATACACGAGATAACCGGCAAACTGCTGATATACCGCCGCGTCGGCGGGCGCAATACCCAGGTCACGCAGTTCTGCCTGTGACTGGGCCCAACTCAGGTCCAGCGCTCTGCGTGCGCTGAAGGGGTCGTCATACAGATCCGAGAGCTCGATTGCGCGCTCTCGTGTCTCGGCGACAAGGGTCGTGAAGCTCACGGGTACCGACTTCCCGGGTCCCACGCGAATACGAACGCGGAGCGAGAAGATCGGATCGAGCGGTGCGCCTGCGGTATTCGACAGCTCACCCGAGTCTTCCATGGCGTCCGGGTGACGCACGGACTTGCCGCGACCGATGAACTTTGCGCGGTCGGTCTCGTACGTCACCGAACCGATTCGCTCGGGGCCCGTGGCGACGACGTGCGCGCCCCAGTAAACCTTTTCGTCCGCCGAACGCGGCCGGCGAGTCGCGATGATCGCGGAGTGCGCGCCGATCCATTCTGTCTGAACGAACAGATTGCCGAACGCCGGATGCTGACGATCCGTGTCGAGCCCCTGCAGAACTATCTCGGCGTAGCTCGTCAATTCAATATCACGCGTAACCGCGGAGCGATTCGTGATCGTGACGCGGCGGACCTCCGCGGCGTCATCGGACGAAACCACGACTTCCATGGCCGTGTCCACATCGCCGTCACGGCGATGGAATTCCACGCGGTCGCTCGCGAAGCTGACGCGATACGCGTCCGCATCAACTGCAACCGGCTGGTGCGCGGCACTCCACACACGTCCGCTCGTGAGATCCTTGACGTAGATCCATTCGCCCTGATTGTCGCGCGTGGTGTCTCTGCGCCAGCGAGTTACGACCATGTCGCCATAACGGCTGTAGCCACCGCCTGCGTTCGTAATGAGCGTGGTGTACGGTACATTGCCGAGCAGAGCGATGCGTGGCTGCGCGGTGTACGGTGTGTTCATCTGGCGTACCGCAGGCTTCGCGGTCTCCATGGCCATCGCCGGAACTGGCTCGTCTTCGTTGCCTGTACGCTGAACCACGAGCCTGCGCGGGATGCGTTCCTGCAGGACCAGCTCGTTGGACCGAACGAGTGGATCGGCGTGAAACCGACGTTGCCATACCTGCCTCTGGAGCGCGTTCGTGAGCGCGACCAGACTCATACCTATATGATGCGCCATGTAAGCGCCGACGACGGCACGAGTGGAGCCCGGTGCTGGCCGCGTGTAGTCGATCGCATCGCGGAAGCCGTAAGGCCCGAGTGCGCCTTCGCTCTCCATGACGGCGAGATTCCGGATGGATTGACGCGGCTCGATCAGCATGGCCAGCACCGTCGCGTAGGGCGCGATGACGAGATCCTTGTTCAGCCCGCGCTTCAACGCAAGGTCCGGAACCCCGAAGCCGCGATACTGATAAACCAGGTTGCGATCGCGAGCGTTGTAAGCGGACTCCGACACGCCCCACGGAACCTTCCGCTCGGCGCCATACAGGATCTGCCGCTTCACTGCGCCGTGATATGTCTGATCCAGCAGCGTGAACGGATACGACTGGGTGACGAGTACCGGCATCAGATACTCGAACATGCTGCCACTCCACGACGCCAGCGCTCGGATACCTCTATCCGAAGTCAGCGACCGCCCGAGATGGAACCAGTGCTCCACCGGCACGTCGCCCTTGGCTATGGCTACGAACGAGGCGAGGCGAGCTTCAGACGCGAGCAGGTCGTAATACGAGTTGTCGAACGAACTTGCGCTCGTCTGGTAGCCGATCGAGAACAGCTTGCGCCGCTCGTCGTAGAGGAAGGTGAAGTCCATTTCCGACGCGTACGCGAATGCACGATCTGCGATCGCTCGCAACCTCGCCGTCTCATCGCTGACGTCCTCGCCCGGTGCAACCGTTCCCTGCATGCGCTCGCCCGAGTTCGCGGCGACGAGGCCACCTGCGAGAGAGCGACCGGTAATTTCCATTTCGATGGTGCGCGGCTGCACCGCGTGAATCATCTGGATGCACGCCTGCTTCAACGCGATGAAATGTCCAGCGAGGTTGCCGCTGTCCACAGTCGAGACATATGCCGGCTCGAGTACGTGGAGCGTCGTGAGGTCGTACCAGTTGTAGAAATGGCCACGATAGCGGTGCATGCGCTCGAGCGCTCGGAAGACTTTCTCGAGCCGGTCGATCATGTCCGTGCGCGTGATGAAGCCAAGGTCCGCCGCGCTGACTATGGATAGCAGCTGCAGGCCGATGTTCGTTGGCGACGTTCGCAGCGCGATCTCAGGCTCGGGATCTTCCTGAAAGTTGTCCGGAGCCAGCCAGTTGGTTTCCTTGCTGACGAAGTGATTGAAGAATTCCCAGTGCAGCTTGGCATATCGTTCTGCCCGCGCACGATCGGAATCTCCGAGCTTGATTTCGCCGGGTATCGCCGGCGCGGAGAGCGACGCCGCGATCGTTGGCGATACTATCCACAAAATGGCGAGCGGAATCGTCGCCAGCACCGTGAGGATGCGCATCACCTCCGCGTCGAGTGTGATGTAATCCGTGACGATGGCCGCGACACCGACGATCAGGCCGATGGCGACAGCGGGCCACATACGCCGGTAGACCTCGCGGTCCCCGCCCGACCGCATCGCACGCTCCACCTGTGACGCTGTCTGCCACTCCAGCATCTTGGTGTGGGTGAACCGCATGCGAACTATCGTGCGTACGATTGCGTCTGCGGACACCCAGGCCTGATGCGGCAGAAAAGTAACCGCGAGACCGAATTGCTCCGCGCTCGCCATGATGTCACGCATCACCGCGGCGTAGTAGGCTCGCAGTGACTGGTCCGTGGGCGGCTGGAGAATCGCCAGCGCTGCGGAAAAGAGCCACGGGAAAGCGAACAGAACGAGGACGATCGCGGTCCAGACGATTGCAGGACCGGGGAGCGCGAACCATCCCGCGAAAAGCACGGTCAACAGGGCGATCTCGACAAGCGAGCGTCGCAGATTGTCGAAGATCTTCCAGCGCGAGAGTGTCGAGAGTCTGTTCGGCTCCAGACCGTCCGGACCCGGGACATACGCCTTCAGCCAGCTCAGGATCTGCCAGTCGCCGCGAATCCAGCGGTGCTTGCGACGCGTGTATGCGAGGTAGCGCGTGGGATAATCGTCATACAGCTCAATGTCCGTCACCAGACCGGCACGAGTGTACGTTCCCTCTATAAGGTCGTGGCTGAGCAGAGTGTTCTCGGGGAAGCGGCCGTGCGTCGCTTCCTCGAACGCATTCACGTCGTAGATACCCTTTCCGGTGAAGCTGCCCTCACCGTAAAGATCCTGATACACGTCCGATACGGCCGTAGTGTATGGATCAACTCCCGGATGACCCGAATGGATCGCCGCGAACTTGCTGCGGTACGCGCTCGTGAGCGCGACACCTACGCGCGGCTGCAGAATTCCATAGCCCCGCGTGATTCGGCCGAGCTGTTCATCGTATTCGGCCCGGTTGAGCGGGTGCGCCATCGTTCCAACGAGCTGCGCTGCCGCTCCGCGCGGTAGTACGGTATCAGAATCGAGCGTGATTACATACTTGGTACCGACCAGCTCATGTGCATCACCCGCGATCACGGGGAATGCGTCGGTGGATCCGCCGCGAAGAAAACGGTTGAACTCTGCAAGCTTTCCACGCTTTCGTTCCCAGCCCATCCAGCAACCTTCGGTCGGGTTCCATCTGCGAATACGGTGGAAGACCAGGAAAGGCGCCTTTTCCGATTCCGTGCTGTATTTCTCGTTGAGACTCCGGGTTCCGAGCTCCACCGCCTCGACGACATGCGGATCGGCAGCAGTGCCTTCCGTTTTCGCGTCCGTGAAATCGCTGAGTATCACGAAGCGCAGATTCGGATCGGGGTTCGCGAGATACTGCACCTCGAGATGCTCGAGTGCTTCGCGCACGGCGGCGACAGTCGAGAAGAGCGTCGGCACCACCACGGCGGTGCGCGCATGCTCCGGAATACCCGTCTCACTGTAATCCATCTTGGGAAGCAGGTGCGGCGGAACGATCACCGTCACCAGCTTGTTCACGACCGCGACACCTACCTCGCTCGCAGGGATCGCGAGCAGCAGTATCATTACGAGCGCGGTTCCTGCAGTGGTTACCGGCACCATCTCCAGGACAGCCGCCAGCACGAGCATCATCACCACGAAGATCACGCCGAAGTAGACGACGCTCGGATGACGCTTCGCCCATCGGTAGACGTGTTCGCCGACAGTCGGCTCGTACACCGTGCGTTCTTCCAGCACCGCACGACCCTCGCCGACGAGCCAGTATCCTACATGGCCCGACCGCGCGTCGCCGGTATTTTCCCGGGCGAGAGCCAGGACCTCGTTGGCGATGGAATCCTCATCGCGCTTCGTGCGTTTGGCGATCTGCTCGACGACGTGACGGTACTCGTCGCGCGACGCGAACGTCATGTCTGCGTATATCCGGGACGGGTCATCCCGGAGCAGCTTTTCCGTTATGCTCTGCGATTCGACGAACTCGTTCCAGTCCAGGCGCGCGATCATGCGCAGGCTCTGGATGCTGTTCGTGATCGTGACCTGAGTTATCGCTACGCGGCGATTGGAGCGCGTGACTGCGTCTTCTGCGCTCAGCCCATCTTCGGCGATCCACTGCTCCAGCCAGACCAGCGGCGTGAAGTTCGTCTGGTAGCTTCGGATCTGTCCCAGAAACCGCGCTACGAAGGTCGGTGTGAGCTGCGGATGGTTGTCAATGAACGTGGACAGCGTCAGTGACAGCGCGTCTGCCGACTCCGCGCTCGCAGCGCGTATGCGGCCTGCCCACACGTCGGCTTCCTGCACCTCGGCCAGGCGTGCCGCTGTTCTCAGCGCCATCCTGCGGATGTTCTCCACCAGTCCGAGCCGCAGCATGGTTGGTATCGCCCACAGCTCGCCGAGCTTGAGCTGCGACACGCGCTGGAACTCTCGCGTGAACAGCGTGATGTTGTCGAGATCGAGCCGCCCTTCCGTGTGTCCGATCAGCTCGATGGCGAGCTCGTAAACGCGCGGGTAACCCGCCAGTGTACCCGCAGCGAGTTTCGGAAGCTCCTGGTAGTACTTGTTCGGAAGCGCGGTGCGCACTTCGCGCATATGCTCCTGAACTATGTAGAAGTTGTCCAGAAGCCACTCGCCAGCGGACGATATGTCGATTCCGTCCCCAGCAGCGTCACTCAGCGCACGATGGATCTCCGACAGGACAATGCGGGTGTCGTCCAGTCTCCGAAGCAGCGGTCCCGGGCCACGGCGGGTCGGCGGTGCACCGATCTTCTCCTGTCGTGCAACGGCACGCGCCCGCTCCGCCAGCCTGTCAACGCCGAGAACCTCGCCGCGGATCGGAGCAACCAGATGAGCACCGGAATAACCATCTTCATCGGCGCCGGTCCATGGAAGGAAGCGCCTGAGAATGTTTCGATCTGTTTTTGGGGGGGTCGCAGTGGGCACGTAGCGAAAGTTAAAGGCGCCGTCCTCTCATCGCCCCGAACTTACGTGCCGGAGTGCCGGCGTGAGGCGCCCATCAGTGACGGACGCCAGCAGCTATTGCACGTAGTACGCCTTTATCGCCGACGATACTATGACGTCCCTCGCACGAACAGTGTCCACGGTTCGCGGCAGCACGCCTTCGGCGATCAGTCGGTCCCACACCTGCTTGACCCAGATCACGAACTGTTCCGCGGTTACACCGCCAGACCGCGCCTCGGCGGCGGCGTCAGTTACGAGACCGTGCACCTTTCGATGGCAGTTCTCGGTGTCCGTGCAATGCTCGCGAAGCGCAGCGAGCAAACGGCTGGTGGTGTCTTCACTGAGCACGCCAACAATATACTACGCATGTTTTCTGTTGGACACCATTTATTTGCTCCACAATCGGCAGGAGCTCAGAAATGCGACATTTGCGTAGGATCAGGCAGCCACGACGAGAGGTACGAGTTGCGTCATGTCTCCAACGGCGGAGTGGCACGCCGAGAGTGCATCGAGCACTCCCGGGTCGAATGCCGAGCCGCGACCCTCTGCCAGGATCGCCTGCGCCTTGTCCCATGAAAGCGGAGCCCGATACGGCCTGTCAGCGGTGAGCGCCTCGTAAACATCTGCAACACAGAGAATACGTGCGCTGAGATCCAGTCTGTGACCGCTGAGGTGCCATGGATAACCTGTCCCATCCAGCCGTTCATGGTGAAGCGAGGCCGCCCATGCGAAGTCTCGAAACGCCGGGACCCGCGACAGAATTTCCCATGTGAAGAACGGATGCCGTTCCACAGCAGCTCGCTCGGACTCGGACAGTCTCGCGGGCTTGTCGAGTATCGAGTTGGAAACGCCCAGCTTGCCGATGTCGTGCAGCAGCCCCGCGCGATAGACCCGTCGCTGTGTCGGTTGGTCCAGCTTCATCTGGCGTGCAATTCCCAGTGCGTATGCGGCGACATTTCGAGAGTGCGCATACGTGTAGGGCGACTTGGCATCGATGATATCGGCGAACGCGCGAGCGATGACGTCCAGATCATCGTCGCTCACCATTCGCACATGCGACGCGGGTTCCACCGAGATGACTTCCGCGGTCGGATCGGTACTGTCGAGGCGCTCCCACCAGCTGTCCTCGTGGCGCCATGACACGAGTCGATCGACAAGGGCCGGATCGAACCATGTTCCTGAGCGCGCACGCGCGACGTTGAGTGCTCCTCGCAATCCGTTGTTCTGGTGGAAGACATCGACGACCTGCGCGAGGTTGGCGATGCGGGACATGACCGGGATGGCTGGTCCGGCGAGGCCATCGGGGTGCCCACGTCCATTCCAGTGCTCATCCAGGTGCCGAACGGCATCGGCCGTGGCTTGCGGGAAGCCCAGTCTCATCGCGATATCGGCACCCCGCTCGCAGCGGAGCGCCATGACTTCCTGCATCACGGCGCCACTCTTCGCAACATCCACGAAATGGCGGACCTTGTCCGAAAGATCGCCGTCCATGCTCACGGTCCGGGCCGTCTGGACGGCGAGGGCGACCTTGTTCTGCCGGTCCACCAGCTTCATCCGCGGCTTGAGCTGCAGGTCATCCGTCCCGAAGAGCTGGCACAGACGGGCCGCATTGCTCGAGCAGCCGGCGTCCTTGAGGAGAATGGCGTAGTAGAGCGACGCCTTGTCGGTGGCGGACAGACCGATCTCATGGCCAAGGCGCATACCGATGAGGCAGCTGCGCATGGTATGGCCAATTGGCTGGCCTTCAGTCAGGTCGAGGGCGCACGACAGAGCCGACAGCACCTCGGAAAGGTTCACTTGCACGGGCATTGTCCCCACCAGTTTCGGCTTCCGGGAGACGAAGTTGACCCGTAACCGGCCCTTTTCAGCGGGTCCGAAGGACTATTTCAGGTCCCGGCGTACCATTCGTATCCCTGATCGCTCCAGTAGCCGCCGTTACGGCGCGGCATGAAGACGATCTTCGTGAGGTACTTAGTATTCTTGTAGCCGAGCTTCACCGGCGAGAACAAACGGGCCGGAGCGCCGTGCGCGGGTTCCAGAATCCTGCCGTCGAGTCCGTAGCATATGAGCGTCTGCGGATGCATGGCGCTCTGGATGTCCCAGCTCTCGTGATATCCGTTATCGAACGACTGGAAATCGACGTACTGTGCTTCGGGCATGACACCGGCGGCGCGAGCGAGGTCGCTGAATCTGCATCCGGTCCATGACTCGACCGCGGTCCAACCCTCGACGCAGTAATGGTTCACGCGCTGCGTGATACGCGGCAACTGTTGCAGCATGCCCATGGTGAGCTTCAGCGGATTGCGCACGAGCCCCGACACTTCAATGGTCCACGCACCACTCACCGACGGATCCCACACCGGCACCACATCCGATATGTAATAACTCGGCAATGCGGATCCGGCGTTCTTCCAGCGCGATGCCGGCGAATCCATTGACGTGTGTCTGAACAGTCCCCGCTCGAGCGTCTCATTCTTGCGCATTGCGTAATCGAGCACCCGTTGCGCGCCATCGGGGCCGCGCGATCCACACGCCGCAAGCAGCCACGAAGCGGTGACGCCTCCACTCGCCGTCAGGAAATCACGCCTGTGCATCGGTGTCAATCCTCGTACGCCTGAAGAGGTGATAGAAAGGGCGCCCATCGCGCAATTCCGGCGCACGCTCGGGATTGTACTTTCCGGTGACGATCGATCGTATCGAGTACGGATCCACCGCGAAGACCATGAAGATGTGGATGGCCGACAGCAATACCAGCAGCAGCATCACCACAAAATGCCAGTAGCGCGCGTACACGTAACCCCCGAGAAGATTCGTGAGGAGCGCGAGCGAGACCGGCTTCCACACGGCTAGGCCTGTGATCACCGCGAGGATCGCGAGAACTGGAAGCGAGAAGTACGTGAACTTCTGCAGGGCGTTGTGCTTCCCCTGGTGCGGATGACGTTTACGGACGAAGAGGTAGAACTTGGTCATCTCCCACGAGTCGCGTATGTCGCCGCGGCGCGGCACGAGGTCGCGCCACTCGCCGTGCAGATAGATGAATATCAGGTACGCCGCACCGTTCGCGATGAACAGCCACATCATCGCGAAGTGCCAGTTGCGAGCGCCCGCGAGCCAGCCGCCGAATGTCGCCCACTTCGGAATGCCCTTGCCAGCGAATGGATAGCAACAGAACGTGGCACCGCGCCGCGCGAACGCGGGGTACGCGTTGAATATCTGCAGTCCGCTCCCGATCATCACGACGAGCGCGACCGCGTTCACCCAGTGCGTGAGGCGGACGAACCAGTGATGCCGCTCAACCGCCATTTCAACACTCTCCGGTCTTTGCGCGGAAACGCCGGATACGCTTCCGGTGTCTAACATACAGCCATTCGGGATCCATGGCGCTGTACGACCCGTTCTGCATATTGGATCTGTGGATGCTTTCCAATCTGTCATGACCGATGAACGCAGCAGACCTGCAGCTCTCTCCGCTCTCGCACGCAGCTTCTGTCTGTCGCTGGCGCTGGTCCCGGTATTCGCGTGCGTAAGTCCCAAACCCCTCCTGGTGACGGCGCCTGCCGCGGTCGTGCCGGGAAGCTCCGGCGCTCGCGATGTCCCTCGGCCCAGAATCCACTTCTACTCCGACTTCTGGCACGCGCTCAGAGAGCTGAGCCTGCAGGATGCCTGGATCATCGCCGACAGCAAGGATCAGCGCAGCCTGTCCGACGCCATGGAGGCGTTCTTCGATGGAAGAACTACCGAGGCCGATTCCCTCACGATGGTACTTCTGTCATCCCGTGATCGGGAGGTTCGCGATGCCGCGCGAGTCACGCACGGAGCGATCCTGACCTCGGAGGGAAACTGGACGCGCCTCGCCGCTTACGCGGATTCGGCAGGCCGGGAGAATCGCGACGCTGCAGGGGTCGAGACCTGGGCGCCAGCCTTCAAGGGTGTGGCGACCACGATCTCGTTCGCCGATTCAGTCACGTCGGTTCCCCTCACGCGGTCGCTCACCGGCGTCGCGATAATTCCGGTCACGGTGAACGGCATCAAGCGACACTTCTGGCTCGACACCGGTTCCAGCATCACCATCCTCACGGAGTCGGTCGCCCATGACGCGGCCGTCGCGGGCTTCGGACGCGATACTCTCGAGCTCGTCTCGTCTGTTGGCCGGCTGGCCACGCGCGCCGCCGTGGTGACGTCTCTCAAGCTGGGCCACGTCACCGTCGCCAATGCCCCGGCGATGATCGTTCGCGACGAGGCGCTTCAGGTACGCGAGGCGTACACAGGGATGCCGCCCCTTCCCATTGACGGCGTGATCGGCTTCGACCTGATCCGGAAGCTCGACGTCACCATAGATGACGCGGCGGACAGGGTAATTCTCAGGAAGCCGGTCGTGGTCGCAGGAAAGCCGCAGACGCGGAACCTGTTCTGGTTCGGGGTGCCGATCGTTACTCTGCTCGCCGAGGACGGCACACCCGTTCACATGCTTCTGGATACAGGCGCGGAAGAAACTTTCGGTACTGCCAGCCTCGCTTCGAAAAGCAATGCCCACTGGCGTGCCGCCGAGCGGCGGACAGTGAGGGGGTTCGGTGGCGCAAAGACCGAATCGGGGATCGTCATTCCATCGGTCCGCCTGTTCCTGGGCGACGTGCCTCTCCGCTTCGAGCGCATCTTCCTTTACGACGCAAACTATCCCACGATCTTCAATCTGGACGGCACACTGGGATCGGACGCCGGTCGTGGGGGCACGCTGAGGATTGACATGACCAATGGCCGGCTCGAAGTGTCCGGCACGTAACGACCCCCAGTGGATCAGGGCCGTCGCGCGGGCGGCTGTTGTAATCGGTGAACGGCACGCGCTACATTTGATGGATGCCCGCTGAAAACAACGAGAAACTGACCGGTCCGCACAGTGGCGTGTTCGGAATCACTTCCGTCCTGCTGCTGACTCTCGTCACGTGGGGCTTTCTGTACTTTCTTCACGTGAAACTCTGGCGCGACCCGATAAATCCCATGTCGCCAAACGAGCGCTCGACGGTGATTCACCAGCCGAACACGCCGGCAGGACCACGCGCGCCCGATGCCGCAACGACGGCGCCGGACGCGCCCCCGCCGCCTATCCACTAGCCCGCTTTGCTCATGCCGCCGAGTCGGTCGGACTCGACGCCACGACATCGAACCGGAAAGGTTGTTCCACGAGCTGGCGGACTCGCCGGCCGTTCAGACGCGCGGGGCTGAAGCGCATGCGCGGCAACGCTGCCCGCACCGATTCCTCGAACTGAGGTGCGGTCGAGCCAAGAATCTGGATTGATGCGACGTCCGCGCTGCCCGACGTATCCACGACAAATCGCACGATGACCGACCCGGGCACGCGCTTCGCGAGCAGGTCCGGCGGGTACTGCGGCACGACGCTGCCGTACGAGATCTGCGCTGCATTGTCCACCTGAAAGCTGGTGTACACGTCGCTCCCCGCAACTCCCGACGAATCCGGGCTGGTGCGCGAATCTCTGTCATCCATGCCGCCGGATTTTACGTGGCGTGGCAGGGGCGGGGCGTCACCTGCGATTCCGTTTCCCGTGCTGATTCCGGAATTGTAAGCGAGCGAAACCATCGCGAGCATTCCCGATCCAGCGCCCTGTTTCTTCGCGATCTCGGGTTGGGGGGGTGGAACGAAGTACGCCGACTCGGTCGATGCCGCGTACCGGGCGATGGTTCTGCTCGCGGACCTGAGGAGCGCCCCGCCCACAATCACGTGCAGCAATACGCTCGCGATCGTGGGCCAGGGCGACTGTCGCGGGTAGAAAAAGCGGCCGAGCGCTGCAGCCGGCCGGCCATCCAGGACTTCCGGCCGATCCGACAGTGATGCTACGAAATACCTGGCGTGACGAGGTGCATTCGTCATGCGAACACTCCTCTGAAGCGCGGTGGTGAGCCGCTATCCGGTGCCTGAAAGATAGGGGCGTAGGATGAAGGTGGTAGAGCGATCGCACTGCTTTGGTGCTCTTTCCCGCACAGTGCTGGGTCGCAGGCCAGGTGTCAGGCAGTATCACGCAACGCCAAGTGTGTCCGGATGCGCCATATTATACGACTTATAGTGGATATTCGGCGCTCAAGCGGCCTCCGATCTGCGGTAAAACCAGATGTCAGTCCGAAATACAACTGAGGCAAGTCACACGATGCGCCGTAGAGACGACGTTCTACCATCACTGAGAGAGATGCTCGTAAACGGCGTCCATTTCGGACGCCTGTCCGCAGGCGACCGGCTTCCGAGCGCACGCAAGCTCGCACACACGCTATCCGCGGACGCCCGAGTGATCCGCACGGCCTACAGCCGGCTCGAAGTCGAGGGGATGGTAGTGCGACGGCCCGGTGCTAGGGGCTATTTCGTATCGTTGGGCCACAGCTCACCGGGAAGGGCGGTGCCGAGATCGGAGTGGATCGTCGGCGTGGTCTCGGACGCGGTCGAGCGGGGGATTTCCGTGAAGCAGTTCATGGATCATGCGCGAAGCAGTCTCGACGTTGTCCATGTGCGTACTGCGTGCCTTGAATGCAATGACGATCAGCTTGCGTGGCTTTGCGGCGAGCTCGAGGAAGATTATGGCTTCATCTCACGAGCAGTAGACACTCGAACACTCGCGCGCGACTGCGATGGGGATGTGGAGGTAGAGCGGTCGGACATCATAGTCACGACCGCTGCCCATGCGACGCTCGCGAAGGCCCTGGGTCGGAAGCATGGAAAGCCCGTCGTCATGGTGACCCTCAAGCCGGAGATCGTCTCGGAAGTCACGGCGCTGCTCGAGAAGAAGGCTGTCTACTTCCTCTGCTCTGATCCGGCCTTCGAGACCAAGGTAAGAGAGCTTTACAACGGCGTCGGCAACCTCGACAACATCCGGACTGTCGTGGTCGGGCGCGACAATCCCGAGGCAATGCCGGGGAACGCGCCAGTGTGGGTGATGCGCCGAGCACGTACGAAGCTTGGAGGCATACCTGCTCACATCCGCCCGCTCAACACTGCCAGGACATTCTCGCGCGAAACGCGTGCGGAGCTGCTCGCTCACCTCGTGCGGGAGAATCTCGCGGCGGCGGCGGCCATGCGTCATGTCTGACAATCCGAGCTTCCGGCGTCACGCACAGCTTCTGTGCTTGACGCCCGCACGTACACTCAGCGAGATTCGCAGCCGGTGCCCAGTTTGAACGCCTTCCCCGGTAAGAGCATGAGTCACGCTTTGATCCACCCGTTCAGCTAGTGTCGAAAGTGGGCGCGTCTCTCGACGGAGCGACTGCGGACACTACGGCGACCGTTCTGGCCGGCGGCGGTGAGATGGGTACGCGCATGCGCGAGCTCGACTGGTCTGCCACTGCGGTCGGTCCGGTGGCGAACTGGCCGCAAAGCCTCAAGACCGCGGTCAGCATGCTCCTCGAGTCGCGATTTCCCATGTACATCGCATGGGGCAGCGACTACACGCAGTTCTACAACGACGCCTACCGTCCGATCCTCGGTGCGACCAAACATCCCGCTGCGCTCGGATTGAGCAGCCGTGAGACTTTCGCCGAAGTGTGGGAAGAGTACGTCGGGCCGCTGTTCGGCCGTGTCATGGAGCGAGCAGAACCGACATACATAGATGACTGGATGCTGCCTCTGGACCGGTTTGGATTCGTGGAGGAATGCTATTTCACTTTCTGCTACAGCGCAATTCGCGACGAATCCGGCCACGTGGGCGGCGTCTTCGTCACCGTCGTAGAGACCACGGGGCGCGTACTCAGCGAACGACGTGTCGCTACGCTCCGAGAACTCGCGGCACTCGGTACTACGGTTGACAGCGCCGCGAGCATCTGCAGGCTGGCCTGCGACAGCCTTGGAGCGAGTGCGGCAGACACTCCATTCGCGATGGTATATCTGCTGGATGAGGCTGGAAAGGAGCTCACGCTTTCGGGCATCGCCGGCATCGCGGCCGGCAGCAATGTGGCAGCGCGGATCGTCGATCCGTCGGACACGAGCACGACCGGCTGGCCACTCGCAGCTGCAATTCGGGCGCGCGAAGCAGTAATGGTGAACGACCTGGCGACGCGATTCGGGCTGCTCCCGGGCTTTCCGTGGCCCGAGCCATCGCGTTCGGCGCTGGTGCTTCCGATCGCGCTGCGTGGCGAGGAACGTCCATACGGAGTACTTGTCGCCGGACTGAGTCCGCGTCTCGCATTCGATGACGGATACCGCGGCTACCTCGACCTCGTGGCCGGACAACTGGCGACCGCCATCACGAGCGCAAGAGCTTACGAGAAGGAGCAGCGACGCGCCGCGGCGCTCGCCGAACTGGATCGTGCGAAGACCGCGTTCTTCTCGAACGTCAGTCACGAATTTCGTACGCCACTCACATTGATGCTCGCACCAACCGAAGACCTTCTCGAAGGGGCACTCGGCGAACTTACGAACGCACAGCGCGAGCAGCTTCAGCTCATCCACCGGAATGAGATTCGTCTTCACAAGCTCGTCAACACGCTGCTCGAATTCTCGCGGATCGAAGCGGGACGCGTCGAGGCAACATATCTGCCGACGGACATCGGACAGTACACGGCCGAGCTCGCGTCCAGCTTCCGCTCAGCGATAGAAAAGGCGGGAGTCGAGCTGGTGGTGGATGTGCCGGCATCGGCGCAAATGGTCTATCTCGACCAAGCGATGTGGGAGAAGATCGTCCTGAATCTCATTTCGAACGCGTTCAAGCACACATTCAGTGGGTGCATCACCGTCACGGTTTCAGGTACCGACGATTTCGCCGAGCTCGACGTGAGCGACACCGGCGTCGGAATTCCAGCGGCGCATCTGCCGCTGTTGTTCGATCGCTTCCATCGCGTACCGAATGCGCATTCACGTACGCACGAGGGAAGCGGGATCGGACTTGCGCTGGTGCAGGAGCTGGTGCGACTCCACGGTGGTCAGATCACGGTTGACAGTCGCGAGGGATTCGGCACTACCTTCACGGTACGCGTTCCATTCGGGGATGCACATCTGCCGGCCGAGCGTATCGGCACGAACACAGCGCGCGAAACCGCGAGGAGTGGTGCGACCTATGTAGAGGAAGCAAAGCGCTGGCTGCCGGAAGCCCTCGACACCGGTATCGGCAGCGAGGATATTCGCGCGGAATCGCCGACGTCCAATCGTGGGGCGAGAATCATGCTCGCCGACGACAACGCCGATGTTCGCGAGTACGTGGGAAGGCTGCTCAGAAATCATGGCTGGGAAGTTCATGCGTACGCCGACGGTGTCGCGGCGCTCGCTGCAGCGCAATTGGATCCACCGGACCTGGTGCTGTCCGATATCATGATGCCCGGACTCGATGGTTTTGGTCTGCTGAAAGCCATGCGCAACGATCCGCGGACCGGCGCGACGCCGATGATCCTTCTGTCCGCGCGTGCTGGAGAGGAGTCGCGTATCGAAGGACTCGAGGCTGGGGCAGACGACTATCTGGTCAAGCCGTTCTCGGCTCGCGAACTCGTTGCGCGTGTGGATGCGCATCTGAGTCTGAGCAGGGTTCGCGCGCGCGCAACTGCTGAAGTGCAGACGGCGCACGCCGCCCTCAAGACCACGCATGACATGCTGCAGACGCAGGCGCGGGCGACGCAGGATGCGCTGGAGTCGCTGCGCGTGGAACAGTCGCGGTTGACGGAGCTGTTC
>JALYYT010000182.1 GCA_030946285.1 Gemmatimonadota bacterium | reverse complement strand
GTCGGAGAGAATGCGATCTTCGTGATACACGAGGCCCAGCTCGGGCTCAAGCGCGGCATGTCCGTCACCGATGCGTGGACGGCCTCCGCGGAGCGAAGACTTCGCCCAGTTGCGATGACGGTTCTCGCTACAGCGTTCGCGCTCGCGCCGCTTGCTCTCGCGATCGGCGAGGGCTCCCAGTTGATGCAGCCTCTTGCGATCGCCGTAATCGGTGGCTTCGTTCTGTCCGGACCCATCGTGCTGCTCGTTCTGCCGGGCCTGTACCGATTGCTCGATCCTCACGGAGCCCTGGGTAGAGACTGAGGAACCATCCCCGTCACGCTCAACCCGGTCCTGCGGCGACGAATGCACCGGTGCTGACTCGGGCGATGTTATCTTTGGATCATGATCCACCCTTGGCATGATCTTCAGCCTGGCAGTCATCCGCCTGAACAAGTAACCGCGGTCGTCGAGATTCCGAGCGGCAGCCGGAACAAGTACGAACTGGACAAGGCGACCGGTCTCTTCCGACTCGACCGGGTACTGTATTCGGCGGTGTCGTACCCAGGGGAGTACGGCCTCATCCCGCGCACACTCCACGAGGACAATGATCCCCTCGATGTCCTGGTGCACGTGGAGGAGGCGACATTTACGGGTTGCCAGATCGACGTGCGCCCGATCGGCGTACTCAAGATGCTCGATCGCGGTGAGCCTGATGACAAGATCTTCGCCGTGCCGTGGAATGATCCGCGTTACGAGGAGTACTACGACATCGCGTCGTTCCCCCAGCATTACCTGAAGGAGATCGAGCATTTCTTCCTCATCTACAAGGATCTCGAGGGACGTCGTGTCGAAATCAAGGGATGGGAAGGCAACGAATCCGCCAAGCAGGTGATACAGGATTCCATCGCTCGCTACGACGTCAAGTACATGCACGTAGGGCCGTGAGGAGCGCCGGTCGGCGCGCGCTGAATTTCCGTCGTCATTCCCGCCTCGTCGTCATTCCCGCGCAAGCAGGAATCCCCGTCTGCATGGTCGGGCAATCACGCGGGTGGTAATCCGAACAGCTCTTCCATTCTCGCTCCACGGATAACCGAGACCGCTTGATCGCGGACGGACTTCGCCTCGTCGTGGCGCCCTGCGCTGTCCAGCGCAGCACTCAGCCGAATTCCGAGCAGCGCATAGTCCACCGGCACGACGAGCGAAGCACGATCTACCCAGTCTCCGCGACGGACGATCGCCGCCGGTCCATGGTACTGCTGCCAAAGAGCTGCACTTCGCGCGAGATCGAGCGACTCACCACTCGAGTCGCCAACCGCCGATGGCATGAGATGCTGGACAAGTCCTTCTGTTCGCATGTACCGTTGCAAACCGAACCTCGCGGGATAACTGGAGCCTGCCGTGAAGTAGATGGGTCGTTGCGGCATCGCGTCGGTGATCAGTCGGAGCACGAAGATGTCCTTGCGTTCGAGATAGCCAGGTTGAACGCGTCCCTCCACGGCCGCACTTCGAAAGATCTGCGGCTCCCTGATCTCGGTGTAATCGGGCACGGAATCCGATTCCGCCAGCGTCATGTTGAGTGCAGGTCGAGTCGGACGCATCCATTTACGATCACGAAAAACAGGAGGGCCCTTCGCGGGGTCGTACGTGCGGATCGGTGCCTGGATGAGCTGGTGCACTGGCCAGTCCATGTCCAGATACCCTTCGATGATCACGGTGACGTCTGGACGCACGCCCTCGACCATCTGTGCGTACCATAACGGGAAGGTGTCGTTATCGCCTATCGTCACGATCACTGCGTACGGCTCCACCGAATTGAGGAGATCGACGCCCCAGTCACGCGCAACGGTATCGTTTCGACGCGAAGCTGCGCTCCAGTTGGCTGTGAACGGAATTACCGCGAGAGCGAGAAGTCCCGCTCCCGCATTGAATCGGCGCCACACGGATGCAATCCCGACACCGATCCATACCCCCCATGCGCTGAAACTCCAGAGGAAGAAGTAATCCCGGTCGCGCACCTCTCGGGGCACGGAATCTCGTAACTCCTGGGCCTGCGAAAACCCGTACTTGAAATTCATGTAGTACACGAGCAGTACGGTGATCGTGAACATGAAGGGTGCCCAGTACGCGAACGACGGTCTGTCAAAGCGCCAGTGGGCGTACCCGCCGTAAAGTCCGAGCCCCAGGACGACCAGAGCCAGCATCAGTTGAGCCTGCGGACGAACACCATGGACGTCGCGCAGCCACTGCCATTTGAAGTAGAGCCACCACATTCCAAGCTGCGGTGCGAAGCCGATCTGCCTGTCCATCACGGATGGCTTTGCGTATTGCGTGCGATTGATATTGTCTTCGAGACGCTGCCAGGTCTTTTCGCTGAAGGTGCACGACCACCCGATACCGTGTTCGCAGCCGGTCGGAGCGCCCTCGTTGAGTGCCGGTTGCTGTGCCGCGCGGATTGGCTCGAACACGAACGGTGTCAATCCAAGTACGAACGCGCCAGCGACGAGTGCGACGAGCCTGGGCTGTAGAAATCGGCGCCAGTCGCGATACGCCACTGCCATGACTACCGCGGGACCTGGAAGGAGTCCCGCCGGATGCACGCAGTACCCGGCTCCAAGCAAAAGCGCGATCACGACAAGTCTCATGTCGTTGCGTCGCGACGGTTCGGACCGCAGCCACTGCAACAGAAGCAGGGTGATCACGCCGAAAAGCGCGAGGGAGATCGTATAGACTTTTTCGTTCACCACTGACTGATTCCACACAGTAAACGCGGATGCTCCGATCAGCACCCCTGCGCTCGCGCAGATTCGTCGGCGAGCCGTCGAGGTACCCGCCTGCAGGAGGATATCGTCGATGAGTACGAACCAGACTCCGGCAGCAACAGAGCTTGAAAGCGCCGCCAGCACGTTGATGCGCGCGGCGTATGCCAGTGGCAACGGCAGCGAGCCGAACGCGTGCGCCATCAGCACGAACAGTGGATTCCCAGGCGGATGCGGAAGCCCGAGGACTCTCGCGGCGGCGATATATTCGCTCGCGTCCCAAAGCGCGGTCGTGGGCGCGAGAGTCACGAGGTACAAGAGGAAGATGCAGCCCGCCGCCAGCGCGCCCCAACCGAGCGCGTCCCAACCGAGCGCGCCCCAGGCGAGCGGGGGTGTCTTCGACACTCCCGCCGAATGATTATCGGACATCAGTTGTCTTCTTGCTCCGCCGGTGGCGGGCCGGCTTTTGGTTCCTTCGCCGCGCGAGCTCCACGCTTCGCCTCGGCACACCTCTCGGCCGGCAACAGTGAATCGCGCGCGCCTGGACCCAGCGTGTCGCGCATGATTGCGCGCAGCGTGTCACAGGCGATCACAGTCGCCGTGCGTGGCTTGCGCGACTCGCGTCCGTGAGACACGAATATCATTGCAACGGTGACTATCGTCACACCAGCGCCGACAAGCGTACGACGAAGCTGCGCCGACGCGCGGGCTACGCGCATTTTGAGCGCCGAGACCGCGATGCCGGTTTCGCTGGAAAGCTCTTCGTAAGTGAGCCCCTCGCCGTACTTCCGAAGCACGACCGTGCGGGTGGACGCCGGCAACGTGCAGAGTGCGTCGTGAAGTCGCTGCACGAGGGCGTGATCCCTTGTCGCTGGAAACCCGCCCTCCATTTCCGGCTCGTGCAATCCGGTCCACTCGGCGCCAATGGCGGATTGCCGGCGCGCACGCTCGGCGGGCGTGCGACAACGATTCGCCACAATGCAAAGGAGCCAGGATCCAAACCGGTCCCGCTCCTGATAGCTGTCGAGCGACAGGAATGCACGGATGAAGGCGTCCTGGACCGCGTCCGCAACGTCGTCCGGATCGCCGAGGAGGCGGGAGGCCAGCCTCACACAACGGTCGTGATACCGTTCGAACAGGACTGAGAAGGCTTCACTTTCGCCCTCCCGGATCCGGGTCACAATCACCGCGTCGGAAGTCACCATGATACGTTAACCTCCTCCTGCCGGTTTGGGTCACATTCCGTCGGTTTCCCACCGAATCCCGGCCAGCCTCTGGCGCGATGACCCTTCGGATGGCACACTAGAGCGAACCCTAGCCCCGAATCCATGACAGCTCCCGACGACCTCGGAACCGTTCCGTCCGCGACCGCGAAGCCGGCCAGCATCTGGGAAGACTTCATAGACATCTTCGTGTCTCCATCGGAAGTATTCGAGCGGCGGCGGGACTCCGGCTTCTTCGTTCCCCTCATCGTGTTCGTCGTCCTGACGGTGGTCATATCCATTCTTGGGCACGGGGCGATGCAGCCGATCCTTGACGCGGAGTTCGCCCGCGGCATCGCGTCCGCGGCCAAGCAGAATCCGAACATGACGCCGGAAGCAATGGACAAGGCACGTGCCTTCTCCGAGAAATTCATACCGGTGTTCATCGGGTTCGGGGCACTCATCATGCCGCTGCTTGTCGGCGTGGTTCTGTGGATAGCGGGCAAGTTCGTGGGCGCCAAGGAAAACATTGGTGCCGCATGCATGATCGCTGTCTATTCGTTTCTTCCTCGCATCCTCGACACGATCCTTCGCATCGTGCAGGGGCTCGTCCTCGACCCGTCTTCACTGAATGGCCAGTACCGTGTCGCGCTGAGCCCCGCTCGCTTTCTCGACCCGGATTCGTCGTCCCAGGTGGCCATCGCACTGCTCGGACGAATCGATGTCTTCACTATCTGGGTAACGATTCTACTGGCGATCGGCCTTTCCGTTGTCGCGCGGATTCCGCGGTCACGAGCTGCGATCGCGGCGATCGTAGTCTGGGTTGTGGGCGCGATTCCCGCTGTCGTCGGTGCGCTCCGATCCTGACGATTACGCTGAAGTAAAAAAGGGGCGGCGCCGGATTCTCGGCACCGTCCCTTTTTTTCCTGTACGTCACTGTGTCAGGTGTCTATCGCGCCGTGCTCTATCGGCTCCCGGTCGCGGCGGATGAATAGCGTGTCGTAGAGCAGGGAGGCCACGATCGCACCAGCGATTGGCGCCGTCCAGTAGATGAACTGGCCTTCGAATATCCCCGATGCGAGCGCGGGCCCGAACGAACGCGCGGGATTCATCGAACCCCCGGTCAACGGTCCGATAGCCAGCATGTCCACGACGACCACCAGTCCGATGGCGATGCCGCCAACTCGCTGTGATTTCGGATCTACTGCGGTGCCGAAAACCGTGAACGCCAGGAAGAACGTGGCGATGAACTCCAGCACCCAGGCCTGAGTGGCAGTCACATCGAGTGAGATCGCCTGACCACCATCGCGGGTCGCCACTACGACGGCTTCCGGGAACGTACCCTTGAGTATGTAAGCCGCTGCCGCTGCGCCGAGCAGCTGAGCCACTATGTAGACTCCTGCCATCATCGGGTCAATGCGTCGGGTGACTACGAACCCGAGCGTAACCGCCGGATTGAAGTGTCCGGAAATACGCATGAGCGCCGTCACGAAAACTGCGTAGACGAGTCCGTGCGCGAGTGCTACCTGAAGGAGCGCATCGGGCGCATTCGACTGGGACGCCGCCATTATCGCGGCGCCTCCGATGAACACGAGCGCGAACGTTCCTACGAATTCCGAAATGAAATGGCGAAGCGAGTCGCGCATCCAGCTCTCTCCGTGTGGTGCGGGTTGATCTCCATCCCCGTGCGGAGTGCCCGGGTCCTCCGAGCTACACCACCCGGCGGAACACAAGAGCGGCATTGATGCCGCCAAATCCGAACGAATTGCTGAGCACGTGCTCGACCCGCTCGGACTGACCGGTGCCTGTGATGTAATTAAGATCGCACGCGGGATCTGGCTCGGTAAGGTTCACCGTCGGAGGCAGCCACTCGCGCTCGATCGCGAGCGCGCAGATCGCAGCTTCGATCGCGCCCGAAGCGCCAAGCGCGTGGCCGTAGTATCCCTTGGTCCCGCTCGCCATCACCGTTTCGGCAGAATCGCCGAAGACCTGCCTGATCGCCAGTGTCTCCGTCGGGTCGTTGAGTGGAGTCGAGCTGCCATGCGCGTTGATGTATCCCACCTCCGATGGCTCGATGTGCGCGTCGCACAATGCCGTGCGCATGGCACGCGCTGCCTGTCTGCCCGTCGGGAGCGGTGCCGTCATGTGGTGAGCGTCGTTGCTCGTGCCATATCCCGCGATCTCGGCGTAAATCCGCGCGCCGCGCGCGACAGCACGGTCGTATTCCTCCAGCACGAGTACCGCCGTACCCTCACCCATCACGAAGCCGTCGCGATCGTTGTCGAAGGGACGCGAGGCATGTTCAGGGTCGTCGTTTCGCGTGGACATCGCACGAATCAGCGCGAACGCACCATAGCAGAGCGGCGCGAGCGGCGCTTCGGCGCCGCCAGCGATCATCACGTCAGCGTAGCCGTCGCGTATCTGTCTGAACGCTTCTCCAATCGCCATTGCGCCCGACGCGCAGCTCATGGCGTTTGTCGAGTTGGGACCCGATACCCCCAGTTCGATCGCGATATTGCAGCTCGACGCTCCACCGAATACGGCGAGCGCAAGCGTCGCATCCACGGCTCGAAGCCCTTCCTGGAGAAACACGCTGAGCTGCTCTTCGGCGTATCCCACTCCGCCCAGTGCAGTTCCCATCATCGCGCCGATACGCTCGCGGTCCTCCGCCTTGAGGTCCAGCTCCGCGTCAGCCACAGCCTGTTTCGCCGCCGCGACCGAGAATTGGCCGAACCGATCCAGTCGCTTGGCGCGCTTGCTGTCGATGAAATCCGCCGGATCAAAGTCAGGTACCTCCGCGGCATTGTGACTTCTGAAGATCGACGGATCGAATCTCGTGAGCGATCGAACCGCCGACTTCCTGCGCTGCAAGCCCTCCCACATCGCATCCTTCGTGGATCCGATCGGCGTGATCGCACCGATCCCGGTAATGACTACACGTCTCCTTCCCTTCATTCGGCCTCCGCCACTCGCGCCAGACCTGCAAGCGTGCGCGACGCGATGCCGTGCACGAATACCGGTCCAATTACTACCGTTGCAGCCATCTCACCTATGAGTGGCCACTTGGGTCCGTTCCAGACGTGCAGCACTCGCACGTGTGTGCCCGCCGGTGTCGCTTCGAAGCTCCACTCGACGTCCATTCCCTTCGTGATACCCGCTACGTGCCGGAACCGCACTACGGGTTCTGAATCGCTCACCTGCATGTCGGATCGCCACCACGTGGGCCAGTCCAGCGAGCCGAACTGTCTGTTCGCCGACATCTCCACCACCCCGCCGCCGTCGGAACACTTGCTGTTGAATCGCACGAAGCGGTAATGGGGCAGATGAGCCGGCCATTTCTCCACATCCCGCGCGATCTCGAAAATTCGGTCAACGCTGGAACGGACCACGACCTCGTCCAGAACGCTCATTTTCGTCCCGAGTGGCATCGGTCCGAGCTGGATCGGATCTCTCACGCAACCATTCGCTTTACCGGCGACCAGCTCGTCGTCAGCCGGAACCCAATTCGGCTGTTGACCAACGGCTTCACCCCGACAGCGGTCTCCACAGCATCAGCAAGCTCGCAGGGAGTGTATCCGCGAAGGACCGACAGCATTCCATCGTGCCTGGTCACGGGGTGAAACCGGAGCGGGAACGACGCTGCCCAGAAGCCGCCCGCCGCGATCCAGCTCCGGCGCAGGTCGCTCACGACCACGGCGACGCGCGCAACACGATTCATTTCGCGCAGGAGCAGCGTCTCCTCTTCGCCGCGAAAGTGGTGCAACGTCTGCGAGCACATGACCAGATCCACACTTGCGTCGGCGAACGGGAGCTGAAGGCCGCTGCCGCACACGCTGAGCGTCACGGAATTCGTGGCTCGCCTTGAAAGTACGACCGCCAGGTCGAGTCCGATCGTGTCCAGCCGAAGTCCGTCGGCCAGGGCCGCGCGAGCAGCAGCGGCGGCCACGTCGCCCATTCCTGTCCCAACGTCCAGAAGCGTGGCGCGCTCCGGTAGCTGCGCATGGTACTGGCGCAACTCTGATACGGCGGCTCGTGCACCCTGAAACACGATGTTCGACCGTTCTATGTCCTCCAGCGTCCGCAGCACCAGTGCCTCATCGTCGGAATGAGCGTCGAGGAGTTCGGTTTCGTATCTGCGACGTGGTGTGAGAAAGCCGGGCATGGAGTGCTGTCAGCGCTCCAGCTGTGCAAAGCCGCCGCGATAGTACAGCAGCGGCCGCGCATCCCGCAGCGAAGCGTTGAGCGTTTCACCAACAACCAGGACATGATCTCCGGTGACATTCGACGTAATTCGCCGACACTCGACATACCCCAGAACGTCGTTGAGCAGCGGCGCCCCGTTTTCTCCCTTGGCGTAACCGATTCCTTCGAACTGCTGCGCACCGGTGGCGGCGAAGCGGCGCGCTATCGGTTCCTGCGTGGATGCGAGAATGTTGACGGCGAAGTATTCTCCGTCCATCAGCGTGTCGTACATGGACGCCGTCCTGTCGATGCACATCACGACGAGCGGCGGCTCCAGCGATACCGAGGCGAATGCGCTCACGGTCATGCCGCGATCATTGCCATCGGCGTCTTCCGCTGTAACCACCGTCACCCCTGTCGCGAACCTGCCCATCACTGCCCTGAATTCATCGGGATCTAGGCTCATACCCCGAAGACTAACAACCGCGCGAAATAACCGACACGCAGAACCTCGCTCGGCGGGACAAAATCGCCGGCGACTCCCACCAGGAGGTCCGCCATCTCGCGCCGGCGGGAAAGGGCTCTCGCGGCATGGTTGATGAGAGCCGGCACCGCAACAGTTCCAGCGATCAGCTTCTCCACCAGCCACTTGCCGCCAAACTCCGCGCGGCGAGCGCGTTCGTATTCGGCCAGGACACGCGCCCCGGCTTCAGGCGAAGACACCGCCGCCTCAGCCGCAAATGGAGCCAGAAGCTCTCCGCCTCGCAGCGCCGAATACACACCTTCGCCTGTGAAGGGGTCGAAGAAATCGGCCGCGTCTCCAACGAGCGCGGCACCGTGCGCCCATGCGCGCCGAGTGGACGACGCGAACGGCCCCGTCGCACGCACCCGCTCCACTCGCTCGGCGCCTTCGAATCGCGCGGCGAGATGAGGATGCGACCCGAGCCAGCCGTCGAGAATCGCGTCGGAATCGCTGGCGGCCTCGCGCACGGAACGCGCGCTCACTACCAGAGCCACGTTCGTCAGTCCGTGACCGACGTCGGCGATGCCGATGTACCCGTCACGCTCCACGTGCATCTCGCCAACCTCGGTGATTCCCGCGACGTTGCGGAAATGAGCGACGAACGCGACACGTCGAGGAAACCGCGACACACGCGTCAACCCGAGTCTGCGACCGACGACTGAGCGCAGTCCGTCAGCTCCGATCACGAGCGGCGCGCGAATCTCCCGCCTTTCCCCTTCGCCGTTGATGACCGCGACACCGCATGTGCGACCATATTCGTCCCTGAGGACGTCCGTCACGCGTGTATTCTCCACGAGCCTCGCGCCTGCACACTGCGCGCGCTGAACCAGAATCTCGTCCAGGACCGACCGTGGTATCGCAAGGCCGCGATCACGAAACGCTCGAAAGCCGTGGCGAGCCGCAAAGCTTCCATGAATCTCGTATCCGTTCGGTGCGCGAACGCGCATTCCCGTGAGGTGTGCAGGGCCGGCCTTGTCAATCGCCTCCATCGCGCCCATGGAGGAAAGAATGCGCGAAGCCTGAGGGCTGAGGTACTCCGCGCAAACCTTGTTGCGCGGGAAACTCGCCCTGTCGAGCATCAGCACGTCAATTCCATTCTGCGCAAGATGAAACGCCGTGGACGATCCACCCGGTCCTGCCCCGACCACTATGGCCTGCGTGAATTCTGAACCGCGAACGATTTCAGCCAACGGTGATCGAGCCTGCGAGCCGTCCAACGAACCAGTAGACCGTCATGCCAGACACCGACCCCGCCAAAGTGGATAGAAGATTTATTACGTCGTTATCGATGTTTTGGATTCCTCCAATGCATCGGGTGACGTCGCCGCAAACGTGGAATTTCCTCTCGGTCGGTTCGTCACACCTGTCACACCATCGCCTCTCCTGGACGGTCGCGCCAAGCAGCGAATCGACAGTCGAGCCGCAGACGCCAGCCACCAATGAGGCAAGGGCCAGGCCGCGCGTGAAACCGAGCATCATTGCCAGTGCAGTTACGATGCCCGAGCCAGCCAGCGCACCCGCTACCCCCGCCGTGGTTACCCCGCCGGACTGACCGCGCGGGACACGAACCCCGGTCGTGATGAGGCGCGGCCTTCCACCGAATCGGGTGCCGATCGCCGTGGCCCAGGTATCCGACGATGACGCGGCGAGCGCCCCAAGCGCTCCTGCAACGAGCACTGGTTGGTCGAGCAGGCCCGCCAAAAGGGCGAGGACACTGTAGATGCCGCCGTTGGCGGCTACCTGAATCGCATCCCGACGATCGCCCTTGGCGACGAGCCTGGCGACATCCGGCAGTCTTTCTGACCCGGTGAGCCTCGAGATCGTCGTCGCGGCCAGAAAATACGCCACCAGTATCAGCGCCAGCCGCCAGCTCCCGGCAGAGCTGAGCGTCCCGCACGCTACCGCTGCGGCGAAACCGCCTCCGCTAAGCGACCGCTTTCGCCAGGCATAGCCCGCGATTGCCAGCGAAAGAACGGCTCCAGCCGCCGACCTCCATATGAGACTATCGAAAACTTCACGCACGAAAATTGTTTCGCTCACCCGGTGGAGTTAACTTGGCGGTCTACAATGCCACCAGCCAATTCGATGCTCGTTGATCCACTCGTGCCGCTTTCCCTGCTGGAAGCCGTGCGCGAGGCTGACAGACTGGACGGGCAGGGCGATGCTGAATATGCCCAGGAATTCCTGAACAAGCGACTCGGCACCACCGACACCATTTTCACTCAGATTCGGCGCTACAACGAAGCCGCGCGACGCGGTCAGCCGATTCCCGAGGAAGAGGTCGTGGCTCTCGCTCGCCTCATCGGCCGCCGACCCGACGCGATCGAGCTTTTCCGGAGCGCAGGAACCGCTGCAGCACGCGCTGCATACCGACGGCTCTCGGCCGTAAAGCGGGGAAGCGTGAACGTGCTTCCCCGAATCGTAGCGAAGCCGATAGCGCGCAGACAGGCACGAAAGCTACTCGCGCGCTATTTCGGAGCTTCACTCCATCGATCCGGAAACGTCCTTGCCGTGGAGGTGACTCCCCGTGCACCGCTCTCGATAGGCGCCGCAGAGCCGGGACGTGAATTCTACGACTCGGCGCTTCGTGAACTGCTCACGCTCCTCACCCTCACCTGACGCGCGGGAAATCTTCGATGCTTTCGATTCATGAACTTGCCCGAATTCAAAAGGCGATCGATGATGCCGGCGTCGATGGCTGGCTGCTCTATGATTTTAGAGGAATCAATCCGATTGCCGGCAGCATAGTCGGAATCTCGGGGATGGTCACGCGCCGTTACTTCTGCTACATACCGCGCGACGGTGTCCCCACAGCTCTCACTCACGCGATAGAGCAGGGCCCGTGGGAGCAGTGGCCATCGAGCTGGTCAAAAATCGTGTATAGCAGCTGGCGTGAGCTGGAAGCCGCACTCGCAGTCGTCGCAGGCGGCAAGCGAGTCGCAATGGAATACTATCCAGGCGACGCAGTTCCGTATCTCGATCGGATTCCAGCCGGCGTCGTGGAGATGGTGCGCGCCGCCGGCGCCGAGGTCGTCACCTCCGCCGATCTCGTCACGCGAATCTACGCCGTCTGGACGCCTGAGCAGCTTGCATCACACGAGCGTGCTGCCGAGCACGTCGCGAGGATCGCGCGTAAGGCGATGACTCTCGCCGGCGAACGTGCGCGAGCCGGTACGCCGATGCATGAATTCGAGCTCGCGACGGTCATCCGCACGGAGTTTGATCAGGCGGGACTGTTTACGGATCACGGACCGAATGTGTCAGTCGGGCTGAACGCTGCAAATCCGCATTACGAGCCGAGCGAGGAGCATTCGGCAACGATTGCAGCGGGTGACATTCTGCTGATCGACCTCTGGGCGCGCGAACCCGACGGCGTCTACGCCGATCAGACGTGGATCGGATCACTCGGGACGCCGAGCGCGGAAAATGTCCGCATCTGGGAAACGGTTCGCGGGGCGCGGGACGCGGCCATCGACCTTCTTGGCGATCGCATCGAGTCACGAGCTTCCGTTACTGGAGGCGAAGCTGACGACGCGGCGCGTAACTTCATCACTGAGCGTGGCTACGGCCCTCGGTTCATTCATCGAACCGGTCACTCCATTGACTCGCGCGACCTTCACGGTTCCGGTCCCAACATCGATAATCTTGAATCGCGTGACGTTCGTACGCTCCTGCCGGGCGTCGGCTTCTCCATCGAGCCTGGGATATACATCCCCGGTCAGGTCGGAATGCGTAGCGAGGTCAACGCGTTCGTGAAGGAAGGCGAACTCCTCATCACGCCCCAAACACCACAACACGACCTGCTGATCGTGTAGGCTCGCTCGCCGCTCAGTGCACGACTGTGGTCCAGATTCGCGGATCCTCGAGCCCCAGCCGCCACAGTGCGAACTTCGTGATCCCCGTTCGTCGTGCCCCCCGCACCAGCGAGTCCAGCAGCACTGCGTCGCTCACCCACACGCGCCATCCGGGAGTCTCCGCGTGGAGAGTGCTCGACGCAGGGTCGCGTACAAGTTGAACGTGCGCATCGCGAGCCAGCTGCTCCGCGTCATTGAACGAGATCACCGCTGTCGCACTATCGGATCGCCACTCATAGCCGTAAGCGGGAAATGCCGCGACCACCCGCGAGCTTCCGATGTCCGCGGAGCGAACGCCCAGCGCTCGCATCGCCCAGTCTGGCGAGGAGATGGGACCCGGCGGTGATGTCAGCCAGTGCTGGTCGTATAGCATGACGACCAGAAAATCGACTGATCCAAGCAGCGGCCTGCCGGGATAGGACGCCGTATCGGTCGCTGGAATCGCCATTCCCGCGGGCGACACGCCGTGAGCCCGTGCGGAGTCGGCGAACGCGTTGCTCACTCGGAGCAGGGCATCGAGATCAGCCGACGTGTGTCCCTCGAAGTCCAGAATGAGCCCGCGGTAACCCCGGGATCCGAGAAGGCTTGCGACGCTGCCAGCAGTCTTTCCCATCAACGTGGAGTCGCTCGCGAGCGCCCGTATCGTTTCCGGGTGAAACCGCGTTCCATGATACGAGGTTACAAGTGCCATTCTCCGACCGTTCGCGGCATTGCTGCGCATGAGCGGATCGGCGAACAGTTCGATTGGTCGGAAGCTGGTGCTGTCGAGAGTGATGAATCCGGAAACCACCACGTCCATCTGGGCGTCGTGCGCCACCGCACTCGACTCGCTGCGAGGATCCCATGGCGCAGTGAACCCCCAGAACTCGGCTCCTGCCGCCGGCGGTCGTCCGCGCGCGGAGGCACAGGACCACGTAGCCGCGAGCATCGGAACTGCCGCGAGCAGTGAGACAATCGCGCGAAAGCGGGCCGCCGGGACACTGCGGTCACTCCTGCGAAAGTTGTGGCTTCTCCATTGCACAGCGAATATCCGCGTCACCGTTGGTAAATTAGCACTCTCCCCTCCGACAGTAACCGAAGTCAAGCGCATGCACGTCAAGCAACACCCATTCCTGATATTCAGCCTCGCCGTCATCGCCGCCTGCTCGGGCCGGGATCGCAGCTCCGCTCAGGCCGTCGGCGATACCGTCGGTGCAGCCCACCGCGCCGCCATAATCAAGCCGTCAACGATTCCCTACGCATCTGCCAATATCGCCAATCCCGGTGCAATCACCGGTCAGGTCACCTTTCTCGGCAACCCGCCGGCGGACACAGCCGTGATCGTCCCGGCGGACCAGAACGGCTGCGGCAAGCCGCTTTCGGTCCAGCTGCTCATGCGGACAAACGGCAAGGTCGGCAATGTCGTCGTTTGGCTCACCGACGTGCGGCGTGGGAAAGCGCTGCCACTCGAGCGCCGGTTTCAGCTGACCAACGACAACTGCGCGTGGGATCCGCAGGTTCAGACGACGGTCACGGGAGGGGCACTGAACGTCGTCAACTACGACCCGCTCGCCGAGCGTGCTTTCGCGACGGATGTCTCGACCGGGGATACAGTCGCCATCGCGCCGTTCACCGACGATGGCCAGGTGATTCCCTATGACCGGTTGCTTCAGCAGTCACGCGTGCTCGAGTTCTCGGTCGAGAGCCGTCCGATGTCTCGTGCGTGGGTCGTCGTACTGGATCAGCCATACTTCGCCATCACGGACTCGCGCGGTGCGTTCAGGATTGAAGGCGTGCCGCCCGGAACACACCAGATCCGCGCCTGGCATCCAATGCTCGGCGTCACTGACGGAAGCGTCACCGTCGCTGCGAACGGAACCGCGACAGTGAACCTGAGCTTCAAATAGTGTTGCAGATCGCGCGCTACTTCAGGTAGCGATCGAACCACGCCACAGAACGCGCCAGGACGTCGCGCTGATGTTCAGGATTGGAGAAGTGATGCCCTTCATCAGGGTACACCACCAGTTGCGTGCTCACTTTCTCATGCTGCAGTCCGCGCCAGAACTCGAACGATTGCGGTGAGGGGCACTCCGCATCACGTTCTCCAACGACTATGAGGGTCGGAGTGCGTGCATGCGAGATGAAATTCATCGGTGAGCTCTTCGCGTACACCGCCGGATTCTCGTACGCCGTCGCGCCGAAGAAGGGAACCATCCATTCACTGATTCCGTTCTCGCCCGTGTAACTGAGCCAGTTGGAGAGACCGGCGCCGGCTACTGCTGCCTTGAATCGCTGGGTCTGCGTGATCGCCCACATCGTCATGAAGCCGCCATAGCTCCAGCCGGTGATGCCCAGCCGTTTGCCGTCAATGGGATACGTTCGCAGAACAGTGTCCACGCCGGCCATGATGTCGCGCAGATCACCGTAGCCGAAGTCCTTGACGTTCGCTCGCGTGAATGCTTCTCCCTGACCGTAACTTCCGCGCGGATTCGGCATCAACACGAAGTAGCCCGCCCGTGACAGCGCTGCCTGCTCAGACGTTGGGGAAAGAAATGTTGACGCAGTCGCCGACGATGGTCCGCCGTGCACGTACACGACCAGGGGATATTTCCGTGCCGGATCGAAACCGCGAGGATAGATGAGATATCCCTGCACGTTGAACCGGTCATTGCGCCAGTGAACGCTCACCGACTTCCCCCACGATCGCGCCACGCCGGTGTTCAGGTGCGTTGTCTGGACCCAGCGCCCTGGAGCACCGACCCAGATTTCCGGAGCACTCGACAGCGACTCACGTACGACCGCGACGGATGAACCATCGGAACTGGCCGAAACCGCAGGCAGTCCCCAGCCTGATCCTGTCGATATTGTTTCGTCGCCGGACCATACTGTGGTCGTAGTCCCGGCGCGAGTATCAACACGCGCAATCTTCGAGCCCCCGTGCGACCAGAGCGTGGCGAGCAGCGAATTCGCGCCGCTCCACTGGAACGCGCCAAATGATTCGTCAATGTTCGGCGTCAGATCGCGCGCGACGCCGCCCGCTGCAGGCACCAGATACATGTCGCCGCCCGTCGATCCCTGATCGCTCATCAATCCACCGATGAATGCGATGTACCTGCCGTCCGGAGACCACTCGGGTTGCGCAATCTGTACAACCGGCTTCGCGATGCTGCGCTCGGCGCCGGTCGTAACGTCAATGGCATCGAGCCGCGCGACCCACCAGTTGTTGTTGCCTGATCCGTTTGCTGCGCTGACAGCTATTTCTCGTCCGTCCGGCCGCCACGCATACTCGTAAACGTACACATCCGGCCTGGACACAGTCCGGAATGCACCTGACCTCGCGTCTACCAGCGACAGATGCTGACGGTCTATGTGCGTATCCATGACTCCCGTATCGCGAGGCGTTGCGGCGGTCGGGCCGTTCGCTTCCTCGCTTGGCGACGAATACAACACAGCGATCTGCGTTCCGTCGGGCGAGAACCGGGGATCGTGAATGCTTCCGGGTACGCCCGCTAGTCGCT
>JALYYT010000171.1 GCA_030946285.1 Gemmatimonadota bacterium | reverse complement strand
TTCGGACCGGACGAGACCTGCGCGCGCGACGAGAACGGCAACCGCATCCGTCCCAAGCAGATTCTCCGCAACTGCAACGTCACCACGGTCGCTCCCACGGGAACGATCTCGATCATCGCGGGATGTTCGTCGGGAATCGAGCCGCTGTTCGCGGTTGCGTTCATGCGCAATCAGGCCGGCGTCATGATGCCGGACGTCAACGACGACTTCGTCGAGATCGCCAAGCGCGAGGGATGGTACTCGACGGATCTCATCGAGCGCATCGCGAAGGAAGGTCACATCCACTTCGACGAAGTTCCGGAGAAGTGGCAGCGTGTCTTCGTCACGGCGCACGACATCAGCCCGGAATGGCACGTCCGCATGCAGGCCGCCTTCCAGGCGCACTGCGATTCGGCGATCTCCAAGACCACGAACTTCCCGCACGCCGCAACGCGTGACGACGTTCGCGCGATCTACGAGCTGGCCTACGATCTCAAGTGCAAGGGCGTCACTGTGTATCGCGACGGTTCGCGCGACAACCAGGTTCTCTCGACCGGTGCAACGGCTCAGGCGAGCGCGTCACGCGACGAGAAGAGCGATCGCCGCGAGATGGGTGAGCTGGCGGGAACCATCGCCGAGATGACCGCTGAGATGGAGCGCCTCAAGCAGGCGCTGTACGACGCGGAGGCCGAGAATCTTCAGCGTCGCGTGAAGCGCTCGCGCCCGGATCGCCTGCGCGGTACCACCATCCGCAAGGAGACTCCACTCGGCACGATGTTCGTCAACATCACCGAGGACGAGAAGGGTCAGCCGTTCGAGGTATTCATCAACCTCGGCAAGGCGGGCGGTGCAGCGATGGCGGATGCGGAAGCGATGGGGCGCATGATATCGCTCGCCCTGCGTTCGGGCATTCCGCTTCGCGAAGTGCACAAGCAGCTTCGCGGAATCAGTTCCGATCGCGCGGTTGGACTCGGACCGAACAAGGTGCTGTCGGTTCCCGACGCAATCGGTATCGCGCTCGAGGAATGGACGCGCGAGAAGCAGGGTGTGCAGCAGGAATTGCTGTCGGCGGCAAATGCGGCGGCGCAGGCACCGCGTGCGACCGCAGAAGTGATCAAGGCCGCGTCCGATGTCGCAGCGGCGCAGGCACAGATGCAGATGGGCTTCGACGCCTACAACAGCGGCGACGGCTTCATGCAGACGTGTCCCGATTGCGGGTCACAGCTGGAGTTGGCGGAAGGGTGTGCGAAGTGCCATGTGTGTGGTTTTTCGGAGTGTGGCTGATGGGTCCGCACTCGCGCTGAGGTGGCTCGAAGCGATCGGTAATTTTCGCAGGTCGTCACTTCAGCGTTCGCATCGAGTAACGTTGTAACGGGACCCGTCCCGGTCTTGCGCGGCCAAAGCGCTCGATCACCGTTCCCGGGCAAGCTGCCATACTCAATGGGAGCCAAAGGCACTGGAGACACGTTGACGAAGTGCCCTTTCTCCTTGATCGAGTTGCGTGGTCGCGGGATATGACAATTCCATACCCGAACATTCCGCCCGTCATTGTTTCAATCGGTCCGCTTGCGATCCGCTGGTATGGCGTGATGTACGCGGTGGGCTACGTGCTCGGCTATCGCCTCGTCGGTACTCGCACCGCACGCGCCATCCTGCCGCTCTCCAAGGCCGACCTCGACAGCTGGATCGGGTACCTAGTCATCGGGATGATTGTCGGTGCGCGTTTGGTCTACGCGGCCGTGTACGACCGGCCGCAGTTCGTGCGCGATCCGATGGAACTACTACGCGTCTGGCATGGAGGACTCTCCTTTCACGGCGCGGTCCTTGGGATGACGGTTGCGTGCATGCTGTTCGCCCGCGTACACAGAGTTCGCTTCCTCGCGATAGCAGATCTGCTCGCGCTGGGCGGAACTCCGGGCCTTTTTTTCGGCCGGCTGGGAAACTTCATCAATGGCGAGCTTTACGGTCGACCCAGCAACGTTCCCTGGGCAATGGTATTTCCTGCGGACCCTCTCCGTGTTCCGCGACATCCGTCGCAATTGTACGAGGCTCTTGCGGAGGGTGTGCTGCTCGGACTCATCGTCTGGATTATCGCGCGCTGGAGTATCGCGCGTGGCTGGTACCGCTCCGGCTTGTTGGCCGGCGCATTCCTGATCGGGTACGGCGTGTTTCGCTTTCTGATCGAGTTCACTCGGCAGCCCGATGCACAACTTGGTCTCATCGTTGGTCCGTTCAGCATGGGGCAGCTCTTGTCGGTCGGCATGCCGGTTCTCGGAGTGGTGCTCCTGACTTTTGTCATGCGCGCCCAGCCTGCGGAGAGCACCATGCGCATTGAAAAGTGACCGTCCGCGGGAGTAGCGCCCCTAAATTCCCACGCTCACGCCTTCCATCGCCGGCGAGTCGCG
>JALYYT010000152.1 GCA_030946285.1 Gemmatimonadota bacterium | reverse complement strand
GCATCACTGGGCCGCGAATCTTCGCACACACATCTGCGCGAGCCGCATGATCATGCGACGCTGCATGAGCGAGCGCGATGAGCATCCGCAGCTGAGCGCGTCGGCCAATCGTGGACCGTTGCGCGCTGCGACCGAGCTTCAGGCGTACATAGGAAGCCTCAAGGACCATGGCTTCATAGATCGTGACGTGAATGCCAAAGCCGCGTCGGCCATGTTCATGGGAACCCTGTTCTCCGACGCGATGGGCCGCGACACCATGCCGGAGATCTACCCCAGCCCGCCTTCAGTAGCCGTGGAGCTGTACACAACGCTTATGCTTGCCGCGCTTGGAGTGACCGCTCAGTCGCAGGCACTTTCACAGTCCAATTCCTGATGACTCGAATAATGGCCAGTTCAGGCCTTTCACAGACAGGATCCGGCGCGCGACTGGCGATGCTGGGTGCAACTCTGGCGCTGGGGTTCGGTTCCGCGACCGCGCGCGCTCAGCAGCCGGTGACAGCCGCGGATTCGCAGAGCACGGTACCAATGCGCGCCCTCTCGTTAAACGATGCCGTTGATATCGCGCAGTCGCAGAGCCAGGTGGTGCGCATCGCGAACAACGCCGTCACGCGCGCGCGCGGCGGACAGTATCAGGCGCGGAGCGGGCTCTTTCCGCAACTGTCCGCGACGGCGAATTACACGCGCACGCTCGCGTCGCAGTTCTCCAGTGCGTTCGCCGCTCCGACATTGCCGTCCGGACCGTCCGGTCCCTGCAATCAGTACCTGTTCAATGGCGATTCTTCCGAGCTGGCGCGCGTCGCAGGCCTGGAGAACTACGCCCGCTGCACGGTCGCGGGTCACAGCGCAAGCGCGGGATCCGCGGGCGGGATCGACTTCACCAAGGTCGGCTTTGGATCGAAGAACGGATACACGCTCGGGTTGTCCGGCTCGCAGAATCTGTTCACCGGTGGAAGACTGAGCGGTCTGATACAATCGGCAAATGCTGCACAGCGGTCGGCGAAGATCGAGCTCACGGCCCAGCGCGCGCAGCTCCGGCTCGACGTCACCTCCGCGTACTACGACGCGGCACTGTCCGACCGGCTGCTCGCCATAGCGCAGGCCTCGCTGCAGCAGACGCAATCGCTTCTCAAGCAGACACAGTTGCAGCAGAAGGTCGGCAACACGAGCGAATTCGATCTTCTTCGCGCGCAGGTTTCGGTGAGCAACCAGCTGCCAGTCGTCATACAGGCCCAGAGCAGCCGAGAGGTCGCATACCTGCGCCTCAAGCAGCTGCTGAACATTCCATATGAGCAACGTCTCGCGCTCACGACTTCGGTAGAGGATTCCACCGCAGCACCGCCGGGAGTCAATCTGGCGATGGCGCAGTCGCCCGACACGCTCACGGCACATCGCGCGACTGTTCGCGAGGCAGGCGAAGCCGTGACGGCGCAGAAGGGGCAGGTGCGCGTCGCTCGGTCGGAACGAATCCCGACTCTGGCGATCTCGACGGCGTACAGCCGGGTCGCGTACCCCAGCTCGGGGCTTCCCTCGCTCGCAGATTTCAATCCGAACTGGACGGTCACCCTGAGCACGTCGTTCCCGATCTTCCTCGGCGGACGCATCCGCGGTGACGAGCTGGTCGCGGAATCGAATCTCCGCGATGCGCAGGCGCGCCTGGAACAGGCACGCGAGGGTGCAGCACTCGACTCGCGCGTCGCGCTCAACACTCTGACACAGGCGCAGGCCACGTTCGACGCGAGTGCGGGTACAGCGGAGCAGGCGCAGCGGGCATATCAGATCGCAGAAGTGCGCTACAAGGAAGGCATATCGACGCAGCTCGAGCTGAACGACACGCGGAACCAGCTCGCGCAGGCGCTCGTGAATCGGGCGCAGGCGGCACGCAACCTTCAGGTGGCGCGCGTACGGCTGGCGCTGCTGCCGGATCTTCCCGTTCAGACCGCAACGGCAGGTCAGACCAACCTCTCGCAGCAACAGACACAACCGCAACAGCAGAACCCAGCGCAGACGACCCAGCCCACCGGAGCAGCAGGTGCGGCCACACCATCGGCGGGCAGCACGTCGCCCGCAGGATCATCCGGAAACAATCAATAACATGCGACGCACTTCCATAAACATCCCTCTCGCTCTGGCGATGCTCACACTCGCCTCGGGCTGTAAGCGAAACACGGCGGCGGCGGCGGATTCGGTTCAGGCAATGGTGGTCGGAACCGAGAACATCACGGTCGCGAGGAACGGATCGGTTACAAACGGGCCCGCGATCTCCGGATCGCTCGATGCCGCGCTCGACGCTACGCTGCGTGCGCAGGTAGCGGGATCGATCGTCGCGACGAACGCGGATGTGGGACAGACGGTCACGAAAGGACAGACGCTCGGTCGCATCGATGCGTCGGGACTGCAGGACGCGTATCTGAGCGCCAAGTCCGCGGTGTCGTCGGCGCAGGCGAACTACGCTGTCGCACAACGCAATCTTCAGCGCAGCCAGACGCTGCTTCAGGCGGGCGCGATTGCGCAACGCGATCTGGAGTTGGCACAAACACAGTCTTCCAGCTCGCAGGCCGCGCTTCAGGACGCCAAATCGCGCCTCGCTACTGCGATGAAGAATTTCGACAACACTCGCATCTCCGCCCCGTTCGACGGCATCGTGAGCCAGAAGAGTGTGAGTCCGGGCGATGTCGTGCAGCCCGGATCAGCGCTGTTCACGGTTGTGGATCCGTCCACGATGCGACTCGTCGCCGCGGTCCCATCGGACCAGCTCTCGATGGTGAAGGTCGGCACCGATGTCGCGTTCAGCGTCACGGGGTATGGCGGCCGCGATTTCCACGGAACCGTGACGCGTATCAGTCCGTCGGTGGATCCGACGACGCGCCAGGTACAGATAATCGTCTCGATCCCGAACAAGGGACACACGCTCATCACTGGTCTGTACGCCGACGGAAGAATCTCGAGCGCAACGCAGCAGGGAATCGTCGTTCCGATGTCAGCCGTGGATACCCGAATGCAGCGTCCGGCCGTTTCGAAGATCGTGGGCGGCAAGGTCACACGCTCGGACGTCACGCTGGGCATGCGCGATCCCAACGCGGAGACAATTCAGATTCTGACCGGCGTCAGCGCTGGAGACACTCTGCTCGTGGCGGCTGCTCAGGGAATCACTCCGGGAACGCCGGTGCGCGTGCAGGCTCCGCCCTCGGACGCGAACGCTCCCGCCGCACGAACCGGTGGTCCAGTTTCGCCGAGCGGATCCGGCGGTACCTCCGGCGTCGTACCGAACGGAAACACTAATAATGCCGGTTCACGTGGTACGAGCGGCGTGCCGGCCGGCGCGAACAACAGCGGTCACTAGGAGCACAGGATGTTCATTTCGGATTTCGCGATCAAGCGTCCGATCGTGACGGTGGTGATCATGGTCGCTCTGGTGATCTTCGGTCTCTTCGCAGCATTCAGGACGGACGTTGATGAACTGCCGGACATTCAGCAGCCCATCGTCTTCGTTGCAGTTCCATACCCGGGGGCATCGCCGGATCAGGTGGAGCGCGAGGTAGTTGACCGGATGGAGGAGGCGTTCCAGGGTCTTAATGGCATAGACCAGATCACGTCGACTTCGACCGACGGATTCGCGCAGATCATCGTGCAGTTCGTGTATTCCAAGCCGACCGATCAGGCCGCGCAGGACGTGCGTGACGCGATCTCGGGCATCCGCGACAAGCTGCCGGTGGAGATGAAGGAGCCGATCATCAAGAAGTTCGACCCCAACGACCAGCCGATCGTCTCGCTGTCCATGTCGTCGAACACGCTCACTCCGAGTGAGCTGTCCATTCTTGCCGATCCCGATATCACGCGCCAGATCCAGGGTCTTCCCGGAGTGGCGCAGGTGACGCTGTCGGGCGGAGTGGCCCGCGAGATATCGGTGGATGTGATTCCCTCGCGGCTGAATGCGGCGAAGGTGAGCGTGTCGGACGTGGTGAATGCGCTCAACGCGCAGAACCTCGCCGTCCCGGTCGGCATGATCACCGGCGGTCTCGAAGAACGCTCCATCCGCCTGCGCGGGCGTATAGAGAACGCGCGCGACTTTTCGCAGCTCGTCATCGCGCAGCGTGGCGGGCAGGTCATACGGCTCGGCGATGTCGCGAACGTATCGGACGGATCCGCCGAGCAGCGATCGCTCGCGCTGTTCAATGGAGTGGAAGGCGTTGGAATAGACATCACGAAGTCGAAGGGAACGAGTACGACACGCGTGAGTGACGAGATCAAGGCGCAGGTCGAGCAGATTCGCAAGACCCTTCCACCCGGCGTGAAGCTGGACATCGTGCGCGATGCAGGGCCGCGCGTGCGGAACTCGGTGCGGAACGTTGAGGAGGCGCTGGTCGAGGGCGCACTCCTCACCGTGATAGTCGTCTTCCTCTTCCTCAATTCGTGGCGCTCGACGGTGATCACGGGACTGGCGCTGCCCGTGTCGGCGATCTCGTCCTTCATTGCGGTACACGCGTTCGGCTTCACGCTGAACACGATGTCGCTGCTCGGCCTGTCGCTCGCAATCGGAATCCTGATCGACGATGCGATCGTGGTTCGAGAGAACATCGTGCGTCATATCGAGATGGGCGAGGATCACTTCAAGGCCGCGCACACGGGCACCGACGAGATTGGAATGGCGGTGACCGCGACCACGCTTTCCATCATGGCCGTATTCGTTCCCATCGCGTTCATGGGCGGAATCTCGGGGCAGTGGTTCCGGCCGTTCGCGCTCACCATCGCGTGCGCAGTGCTCGTTTCGCTATTCGTATCCTTCTCGCTCGATCCGATGCTTTCCGCGTACTGGCCGGATCCCGCGATCGAGGAGCATCAGCATCGCGGGTGGATTTCGCGGAAGCTGGACACTTTCAACAAGTGGTTCGACCATCAGGCTGACCGGTACAAGAACGTGATCGCGTGGGCGCTGGATCACCGCGCTGACATGGTCGCGATCGCGATCGGTGTGTTCTTCGCCAGCATCCTGATACCGGCCAAGGGACTCTTCGCGGCGCTGACGCTTATCGCGGGCGTCGTCGTGATCATCTGGTTCATGTCGCTGACCTTTCCGAAGGGAAGAGCGTGGTCGGTGATCCGCGGCGTTTCGGCCGTGGTGATATTCGTGGTCGCGCTCGTGGTCGGTCTGATGCTTCCGGAGCCGGGCTGGGGCAAGCTCGGTGGCGGGTTCATTCCGGATTCGGACAACTCGGAGCTGAACGTATCTATCGAGACTCCGCCGGGATCGAACATCGACTACACGCACATCAAGGCCGAGGAGATCGGAAGGATCATTCGGACGCACAAGGAGGTCGAATACACTTATACGGCCGTTGGCAGTGCGAATGGCTCGGGCGCGGTGGACCAGGCGACGATCTACATAAAGATGGTTCCGAAGGCTGATCGTTCGATCTCGCAGGCTGACCTGAGTACGCTCATTCGCAGCGAGATATCGAAGGTCGGCGGCGCGACCGCATACACGTTCAACAGCAGCTTCGCCGGCAACCAGAAACAGATTCAGGTGCAGGTGCGCGGCAACGATGCGCAGACGCTGAACGAGGTCGCCGAGAAGATGGAAGCCGAGGTGCGGAAAGTTTCGGGGGCGGCCGACGTCGGATTATCCACGAAGGGGTTGAAGCCGGAGCTCGACGTTCAGCTCAATCGCGGGCTTGCCGGAACGCTCGGAATCACCGTCGGCCAGCTTGCGCAGGCGCTGCGTCCGGCGTTCGCGGGAGTGCAGGCCGGAAGCTGGGTCGATCCCACGGGAAAGACGCGGGATGTCAC
>JALYYT010000139.1 GCA_030946285.1 Gemmatimonadota bacterium | reverse complement strand
GCATCCCAACACCGGACGCTCTGCGGCTGCTCGGCGGGTGACTCAAGCCGTCGCCTGACGCGGAAACCGCGCGCTCGTAGAGGTTGAGTATGTGACTGCGGTTGATGAGCCCCAGCAACCGGTTTGTGCGTCGATCGACGACCGGAATGGACTCGGCGCCACGAACGCCCATCCGGCGCACCGCTTCGAGCAGCGAATCAGTTGGCGCAACTGACTCGGTTGGGTGCGCAATGTCGCCCGCCAGCAGAAGCAGGCCGAGGTGCTCGCCGCTTCGCGCGAGCTGCCCGAGTTCCGCGATGGTGATTATTCCAACGAGAGCGTGCGTGTCGTCGACTACCGGGAAATAGGTCTGCCCCGTATTCCCGAGATGCGCGAGCAGCTCATCCACGGGCGCCGCCTCGTCAATGATCTGGGGCGCCGATTCATACGCATCGGCCACATGCAGTCCGGCGAGAACGTCGCGGTCGGTGCCATGCTCTATTGACTCGCCGCGACGGCGAAGCCACCCGCTGTACAGTGAATCGCCGCTCATCTTTCGCGCTACCGTGTGGCAGATAACGACTGTGAGCATGAGCGGAACGACGATCGCGTAGTCGTTCGTCATCTCGAATACGAGCAGTATGCCGGTGATCGGGGCATCTGTTGCGCCGGCGATGAGTGCGCCCATTCCAACGAGTGCGTATGCTTCGGGGTGCAGTCCGAGCGCAGGAAAGGCGTGAGCTATCGCGACGCCGAACGCTCCGCCGGTCGCGGCTCCGATGTACAGTGACGGCGTGAACACGCCGCCGGAGCCGCCGAGATTCAGTGTGATCGACGTCGCCAGAATCTTGCCGATCGCGAGTGCAAAAAGTCCGTACCAGGCCATGCGGCCGAAGATGTCCGCGTGCATCGCGAGGTGGCCGTATCCCACGAGCCGCCCGTTCGACGCGAAGACGAGGAGACCGACCGTAGCACCTCCAAGCCAGGGGATGAGCGATCGTGGAATGTTGAGTCGCTTGTCCAGATCACCGAACCAGAAATAGCTGCGGACGAAGAAAGCCGCGATCAGGCCGCACACTACGCCGAGCAGCGGATAGAGCAGGATGAGTTCACTCGGATGCGCATAGCCGTACTGCTGCGGAATCGCGAAGGCCGGATGGTTGCCGAACACGGACCGCGATACGACTGCGGCCACGACGCTGGAAACGACAATTGGAGCGAACGAACCTGCCGAGAGAGTTCCGACCACCTCTTCGAGTGCGAAGAACGCTCCGGCCAGCGGCGCATTGAACGCGGCGCTGATTGCCGCGCCGGTAGCGCATCCAACTAGCACGACGACGCGTGATGGGGCGAAACGGAAGGTTCGGCCCAGCCACGAACCGATGGCGGCAGCGAGCACTACGACCGGTCCTTCGTTACCCGCCGAGCCTCCGGACCCAATCGTGATCGCGCTTGCTGCCGTCCGGGCGAGCGCCGGACGCGCGGGGATATCGCCGCCCCGTCGCACGACGGCGAGCTGTACGTCCGGGACGTTCATGCCATCGTGTCCGCGCCCGACGCGGCGCATTACCCACCAGGCGAGCGCAAGGCCCGCCGCCGTGATCACGGGCCGGTAGGTGAGAAGGGCCACCCGCGGGAACTGTGACGTGGGGAGCCTGTAGAAGGCCCAGTATGCGAAGTCGATGCTTTTGTAGAATGCGACCACGCCGAGAGCGGCAAGCACCCCGGTCACCACGGCGAAGATGAGCAGAACGGCGTTTTCGCTCAGCGCCTGACCGTTGAACCAGTCCGTCACCGCTGTCCACCCCCGCTCCACGCCGGAAATGGCTCGCTCCAGCAGGGGAGCCTTCGAGGGCGTTCGGGCGGGTGGCATTATTGTGAATGTAACAGCCCCGGATTGTGACCCCCGTCCGCGGGGGTGGGTCTTATCTTCGAGCCCAGCACATGCTACCTGAAACCCTGACCTCCGACGAAAGACAATGGCATGCCGCCACGGTGGCGCGCGTGCTTGCGGGTGACGTCGAAGCGTATGCGGATCTGGTCGGCCGTCATAAGGACAGGCTGCATCGTTACGCGATTCGTATGCTGAGCGATTCGGACGAGGCGCAGGACGTCATCCAGGAGACGTTCGTGAGGGCTTACAGATCGCTTCGCACATGCGAAGATCCGTCCCGATTCGGCGGCTGGATATTCAGTATCCTTGCGAACCGGTGCCGAACGGCAGGCGCGAAACGCGTGAGGCGTGAGGCTGTTTTCGTGGCGATGGACCCGGCGATGGACCCGGCGGCGGAGCAGTGGGGAAATGCACAGGATGAATCCCACGGTGCAGTTTCAATGTCCGTGGATTCTGCAGATCGAATAGAATCAGCATTGCAGACGATAAACGCTTCACATCGTGAGGCGTTCCTTCTCAAGTTCGTGGAAGAATTGAGTTATGACGAGATGGCACAGCTCACCGGTGCAGGCATCTCTGCGCTCAAGATGAGAGTGAGCCGCGCGCGAGAAGCGTTGCGTGCGAAACTGACGGAGGGGTACAATGATTGACCGGGATGGAAGGATGGAGGCGAATCCACGGGCGGATTCCGGCGAGGCGCCTCTGGATCCCGTGGAACTGGCATTCGTCGCGAAGCTTCGTGAACGCGTCCCGATCAGGGACGATTTCAACAGTAGCGTGATGAATGCGGTACGAGCGGAGCCGGTTCACCGATCTGCACAGTTTGCGATCTCGCGTGGAAAGCAGCGGGCATACATCGCCACGACATTATTCGGGCTCGCCCTGGCGGCGAGTGTCGCATTTGTCGTGTCCGGAAATTTGCTGCATCGAACGGAGCCGCCGGCGACTGCATCGCCCGTCGCGGCCGTAGCGAGCGCTCCCGTTCTGCCCGCCGTTGCTTCACGTGAACGCACGGTTCATTTCAAGCTTGTCCGGGCAGGCGCATCACGAGTTTCGGTCGCGGGAAGTTTCAACGGCTGGAACGCATCACAGACTCCACTGCGGAAGGTCTCACCCGACACGTGGGAAGTGGAAGTTCCCCTCAGCTCCGGGCGGTACGTGTACCAGTTCGTGGTGGATGGCAAGCAGTGGGTAGCGGACCCGCACGCGCCGCGAGATGCGGCCGATGACTTTGGCGCGACCAATTCAGTCGTCACGGTCGCGTCGGGAGCGTCGTCGTGAAGCTCGAGCGCGCGGTAGTGACCGCTATCGTTTTCGCGGTGTCCGGCGCGCGCGCGGTGACTCCGGCCAACGCCGCACTTGCGCAGCAGGGAACCCGCGACAGCCGATTCGTGGCACTTGACAGTCGCGCATCGGTGGCGCTTCGCGCGCAGGTCTCGACTCTCGCTGACTCCATCGTGCGCGCAGGGCTTCCAGCCGCGCCGCTCATAGACAAAGCTCTGGAAGGGATCAGCAAGGGTGCCGACGACCGAAGGATCATGCTCGCCGTCCGCGCAGTCGCGACCGATCTCGGCGTCGCGCGCACGGCACTTGGAGCGGTTTCGGACGCGGAGCTTTCCGCAGGCGTCGCTGCACTGCGGGCTGGCGCCGGATCTGACGGAATCGCGCGACTACGTCACACTCTCCCCGGTCGCAACCTGGTCGTACCACTGTCCGTACTCGCTTCGGTGATGGTGGATGGCGCACCGGCAGCATCCGCGGTTGTCGCGGTTGCTGCGGCCGCTCAGCAGAGGAACGACACCGGAGTCCTTGCGTACGGGCGTTCCGTGTCACACGATATAGCCAGCGGAGTAACACCCGCAGTCGCGCTCACTTCGTCCTTCTCGGCGAGCGAGGCCGCTGCACTCCGCCCTGGCGCTCTTCCAGCACCGATACCAACGCTCCCCAAGATCAAGCCATAGCCGCATCTGCAGCAACCAACGGCTTCGCGCCTTCATACACAGCGCGGTGGCGCCCGCGCGCTGTTTCGTGTGGGCTGGTTATCGCGTGCGCGGTGCCGACAATCGTAGCAACGGCACAGTCCGGTTCCGCCGGCGCTCTGCTCGAGGCCGGCGCGGCAGTGGTGACTGTGGATGGCTACGCACGCTCCAGTCTCACCGATGTCGGTTCATCCCTGTGGGGAAGTTCCGGCCAGTTGTCAGGCTCGCTGTCAGCCGTGGCTGCGAGATTCGAAAGCGGGAGTGTCACCGGCTTCGGGGAGCTGCATGGTGCTTTCGCGTTCGCCGGCAAGGGATTGCAGCAGTCAGCAGTGAAAGTGGAGGCCGGAGGGGGATCCTTCAGCGGGCGGGTGACGTCCCGGTTCGCGCATGGCTCACTCGTGCTGGGCGGAGGAAACGAATGCGGGACGATCAGCCAATGGATCGCCGTGGGCGCTGGGGCCGCGGCGAACGCCGACGGATTCGGCGCGCGGAGCACCGCAGATGCACGATTGGGATTGTCGAACAGGGTGCCTTTCGGCTCGATAGTTTCGACCGTCGGATTGGCTTCCGGTGGCCACTCTACGTACGCCGATGGGACAGTCCACGGAGAGTGGACTCCGTTCGATCGTATACCTGCGGTCGACGCGCGCCTGAGCATCGCTGTGGATGCTGGTGTTCGAGCGGCACAGAAGCAGCCTCCTTCCGGGCGCTCCAGCTGGCTTAGCGGATCCACCGTCGTCCGATTGACGAGATCGCTCTTCCTCGTGTCCCGCGCCGGTTACGAGCCCGCCGATCCGATTCGCGGCACTCCGGGAGCGACTTCGTTTGCAATATCCATCCGTGCCCTCTCCGCGCGCGCTTCCGGAGCTGAATCGCTGGCTCTCCTTCGCACTCCGAAAGCGATGGTCGTAAGCGAACCGCTTTCCGAAGGACGCAGGCAGATCACCATGCTCGTGCCGGGCGCGACATCTGTCGAGCTGATGGCCGATTTTACCGGATGGCGACCTGTCCCCATGTCACGGGACTCCGACGGTCACTGGAGACTGACCACAGTGGTGGGCCGGGGAAGCCACAGGGTGAACGTGCGAATGGATGGAGCCGCATGGCAGGTGCCGCCCGAGCTGCCGGCGCAGGACGATGACTTCGGTGGCCGCGTCGGGATACTGCTAGTCCCCTGATCATCGTCTCATGTTCGTGTGACCTGGAAGGGGTGCGCGATCGTCACACGAATGGGACGGTGCGCGGCTGCCTTCCAAACGGGCGCGTGCCTAGATTATTGAGAGCACGGGACGAGATCTCCCGGGCGCAAGGTGACCTTCAGACGGGGCGGGAAAATGGACAAGCGGCAGCTGGAAGCTCTGGTGAAGAAGAACGCGGCGAAGGCGGCGTCGGCGACTTCCACTCGCAAGGGCTTCGGCAAGAAATACGACGTCAATCTGGCCGATGATCCGATTGACGAAGCAGCACTCAAGGAGCGCGAGCGCGGTGAGCACTTCTTCAAGGAAATGCGCAAGCGCGAATTCTGATCGCGAGTCGACGCGCGCGGTGCGCGTGCGAACCGTAGTTTTGTCTCGCCCGGTTGGTGTCGTCACGCGAACCGAGGAATACCGTTCATTGTTCATCAGCGAGACATCGAATGTCTGGAACTGGGGATAGCGGCGACGCTGCAGGCCGTGTCACTCGGCGCGTTTTCGTCGGCAGCACACTCGCCGGATTGGTCGCGGCTGTATCGCCCTCCACCGCGCACTCGTCTCCGGAGTCGAGCCCCGACGCGCGTACGGAATCGCATCCGGAATCGCATCCGGAATCGCATCAGCGGCTGAAAACGACGGAAGCGTTCGAGCTCGAAGAGGCGACGATCGCACAGCTTCAGAGTGCGATGGCATCCGGGCGGATGACGTCACGTTCGATCTGCGAGTCGTATCTCGCAAGGATCTCGACCGTAGACAGCGCCGGTCCCAATCTCCGCAGCGTCCTCAAGTTGAATCCCGACGCTCTCGCGATAGCAGACGCTGCAGATGCGGACCGGCGGGCCGGCAAGGTGCGCGGGCCGCTGCACGGGATTCCCGTGCTGATCAAGGACAACATTGACACGCACGACCGGATGACGACATCGGCTGGGTCGCTTGCCCTGACGCATTCAATCGCGCCGAGGGACTCGTTCGTCGCCGAGCGGCTGCGCGCAGCGGGCGCCGTTCTTCTGGGTAAGACGAATCTCAGCGAATGGGCCAACTATCGCTCAACTCATGCGTCGAGCGGTTGGAGCGGCTTGGGTGGTCAGACGCGGAACCCATACGCGCTCGACCGGACCCCATCGGGATCGAGCTCGGGTTCCGGCGCAGCCACTGCGGCGAATCTGTGCGCCGTTGCCGTGGGAACGGAGACCGACGGCTCGATCACTTCACCTTCCTCGGTTCAGTCGCTGGTCGGTATCAAGCCCACCGTCGGACTCGTCAGTCGTGCGGGCATCGTTCCGATATCGAAATCGCAGGACACGGCGGGGCCGATGGCGCGGACTGTCACGGATGCCGCAATTTTGCTGAGTGCACTCGCGGGCGTTGATACGCGTGATTCCGCAACGGTGGCCAGCGCCGCTCATTCGAATCGCGACTACACCCGGTTCCTGGATGCGAACGGACTGAAAGGCGCGCGAATCGGAATACCAAGAAAGAACTATTTCGGCTACAGCGTTGCCACCGATGCGATCATCAACGGTGCGATCGATGCCATGCGATCAGCTGGCGCGATCATCGTGGATCCGATCGAGCTCGGCAGTGAAGGTGATGGGGAGGGCACAGTGCTGTCGTACGAGTTCAAGGCAGGAATCAACGAATATCTCGCGTCCCTTGGTACCGGCGCGCCGGTGCGAACGCTCGCGGATCTCATTGCTTTCAACGATGCGCACCGCAGCACCGAGATGCCGTACTTCGGCCAGGAAATATTCGAGACCGCCGAGCGTCGCGGACCGCTCACCGACAAAAAGTATCTCGAAGCGCTTGCGGCAGGTCACCGC
>JALYYT010000047.1 GCA_030946285.1 Gemmatimonadota bacterium | reverse complement strand
ACCGCCTTCGCATACGCATCGCGCGCGTCGTCAACCCAGAGCGCGAGATCGCGAACACCGTCGCCGTGACGGTACACATGATCGGAGATGAGCTTTGCGTCCGCGCTCAGGTCGGGTCTTATCGCGGTTGTGATCACGAATCGAACCTTGTCCTGCTGAAGCAGGTAGCTGGCGCGGTCACGCACCCCCGTCTCCGGGCCTCTGTACGCAACCACGTTGAAGCCGAACGCACTCACGTAGAAGTGGGCTGCCTGCTTGGCGTTCCCAACGTAGAACTCGATATAGTCCGTCCCGTTGATCGGGAACGTGTCGCCGGCAGTTGCCTGCTCGGGAAGTGTCGCGGTTGCCACCTGAAAGCCTCCTGGGTTTGTCCGTTGCAAAATCGCGCTAGCGCTGCCGGGATGCGCCGTGCGCCTCCGCCAGCTTTCGCGCGATCCCGCGATAAAAACTCGCGTCCGCGGGCTTGCCGTCGTTCTCCAGCGAGAGTGAGGCCAGCTCCAGCGCATAAAGAATGTTTCCGAGGTAGAGCTGGGCCAGCCCACCTACATCCTGCGGACGCTCGAACGACTGTTCGACTTCTGCATCATCCAACACTGCCTGCTCCTGGATCGGGCGTCTGGTGCGTACCCGTAGCCATCGCCGACGACGAGTGAACGCGCACCACCACTACCGTGATATTGTCTACCCCGCCGCGCGCATTTGCTTCCGATATCATGGCGTCAACCATCCGGTCCGGCGTGGCGCGGGACGACAGCAGCTGCTTGAGACGCCAGTCATCCACCATCCCTGTGAGACCGTCGCTGGCGAGAAGGAACACGTCACCCTGCCGCACTTCGCCATCGGTGATGTCCGGTTCCACGTCCCATCCCATTCCTACGCAGCGGGTGATCACGTTGCTCTGCTTGTGATTCTTTGCCGCTTCCGGCGTGATGAGCCCGGCGTCCACCTGCTCCTGCACCACTGAATGGTCGTGGGTGATCTGGCGCAGCTCGCCGTCGCGGAACAGGTATATGCGCGAGTCGCCGAGATGGCCGATGATGAACCGCTCGTCCGCCAGGACGAGTACGGACGCAGTGCTGCCCATGCCCATCTTGTCGCGCTCGCTGGAGCTGCGCTCATAGACGGCACGATTGGCGTGTCGGAGGGAAAGCGCCACCATCTCGAGAGCGTCGGCGCTCTCGAGGTCCTTCAGCTTCTCCAGGTCCACCGAGATGGTCTCGACCGCCATCTGGCTTGCAACCTCACCTGCGGCATGTCCACCCATGCCGTCGGCGACCATGAAAAGTCCACGGTACTCGTTGGCGTCGGCAAAAAAGCTGTCTTCATTCCCTTTCCGCACCCGTCCGACATCGGATCCGGCGGCTACTGCAAAGTGCACTAGAGGCTCACTAGAGGCTCACAAGCGTGATCGTTTCAAAGGTGATGTTTAAATCTGCAAGCGCCACAGGCGTGCGTACAGTCCGGCAAGACCAAGAAGCGCCTCATGTGTTCCACGCTCGACGATTTCCCCGTGGTGCATCACGATAATATCGTCGGCGTCGACGATAGTACTGAGGCGGTGCGCGATGGCGATCGTGGTCCGGCCGGCCAGCAGTACTCTCAGAGCCTGCTGTATCTCCGCCTCGACCTCGCTGTCAACGGCGCTGGTGGCTTCGTCCAGGATCAGGAGCGCAGGGTCCGCAGCCACAGCCCTGGCGAACGATAACAACTGGCGCTCTCCCACGCTGATCGACGCGCCGCGCTCCCCCAGGACCTGATGGTAGCCGCGCGGCAGCCTGCGCACTATCCTGTCCGCTCCCACCTGAACTGCCGCCCGCACGACCTGTTCGTCGCTCAGAGGGGCGGATAGCCGGATATTGGAGCCGACGTCCCCGGCGAACAGAAAGATGTCCTGCTGTACATATCCGATCAGCCCTCGCAATCGCTCGATTGGTATCTCGCGGATATCCTGTCCATTCACCAGGATCCGCCCCCGCTGCGGATCGTAGAAACGCATCAGAAGGCTCACGATCGTCGTCTTTCCTGCACCGGTATGTCCGACGATGGCCACGGTCTGCCCGGGGTGCGCGGCAAAGCTGACGTTTCGAAGCACCCACTCCGGCTCACTCCCGGTTCCGCTTGCCGCCGAATGGGGTCGGTCGTACGCGAACCAGACGTTCTCGAACTCCACCAGCACAGACCTGGGGCGATGCTCCGGGTGTCGTGTGTCCTCGATTACATCAGCGCCCGGCTCCGTACCGAGCAGATGAAAGATCCGCTCGGAGCTGGCCATTGCCGTCTGGAGCGTGTTGTACTTGTCCGAAAGGTCCTGCAGTGGCTGAAAGAATCGTCGCACGAGCTGGAGAAAGGCGGCCACCGTTCCCACGGTAAGTGTGCTTGCCTCGACTCGTGACGCACCCGCGACGATGAGGCTCGCAAGCGCCACGGATGTAAGGATTTCGATTGCGGGGAAGTACAGCGCGTAGACCGTGATGGACTTGAGGTTCGCCTCGAGATGCGCGCGATTCAGCTCGTCGAACCGGCGTGCCTCATCCTTCTCACGTCCGAAGAGTTGCACGACGCGCATCCCGGAAAGCCGCTCCTGCAGGAATGCGTTGATCCGCGCGAGTCGCGTCCGGATCTCCCGGTACGCTTCGCGGACATTGACACGAAACAGGTGCGACACGAGAACAACGAGGGGTATCACGGCGAAGGTGACCAGCGACAGCCGCCAGTCCGTCACCAGCATCGCAACACTTATCGCGACGAGCGTGAACAGGTCGCCCATTCCGCTCACGACACCGGCGGTGAAAAGCTCGTTGAGCGTCTCGACGTCAGATGTCACCCGAGTCACGAGCCGGCCCGCGGGATTTCTGTCGAAGAACGCGATGGGCAACCGCTGCAGGTGACTGAAGAGCTGCAGTCTCAGGTCCCGCATCACGTTCTGGCCGAGCAGCGCCGTGAACCACGTCTGCCCGTAAGTCATCCCGAACTCGAGCAGCAGTGAAGCTGCGTAGATCGCAGCTGCGAGCTTCACAGCGCCGTAATCGTGCGCCGGAATTGCCACGTCAATTACGTGCTGCGTCAGAAATGGACCGACGAGCTGCAGTGCTCCCTCTACCATAAGGAACACGAGCGCTATCGCGACGAGGCCCCGGTAAGGTGCAGCGAAGGCCAGCAGCCTCCGCATCAGGCGGCTGTCGTACGCCTTGCCGAGCGCCTCTTCTTCGTGGAATGAAACGGCTGGCGCTGTCATGCGGCCTTCAATCTAACCGGCCGCAATTGTGGTACGTTGGTTGCGATCTGTGAAAGGGTCGTTGAACCACTCAACAGGGAGCTTTGTCATGAGCATCATTGCCTGGATCATCCTCGGCCTCGTAGCCGGCGCTATCGCGAAGGCGATCTCGCCATCACCGGAGCCGGGCGGCCTGCTCGTCACGATGATCATCGGTATCATCGGCGCCTTTGTCGGCGGCTGGGTCGGCGGAATGGTGACCGGCGTAGGCTTGAACGGCTTCTCTATCTGGAGCCTCGTACTCGCCGTGGTCGGCGCGCTGATTCTGCTCTGGGTCTACCGGATGAGCGTCCGCGGCAGAACAACCACGGTCTAGGGGGAGTAGCCCGCCCACCGTCATTCCCGCGAAAGCGGGGGTGACGGGGCAGAACGGAAATGACGCGTCGCCGGCGTCGCCGGCGTCACATACGCCACCAGGCCCTGCCTACGGCATTTCTTCGCCCCCCATCAGCTATCTTACGCAGGTGAAGGATTTTCTTGTCGTCCGAGGGGCGCGACAGCATAACCTGAAGGGGTTCGATCTCCAGATTCCCCGGCGCAGCTACACGGTCATCACCGGACCGTCGGGCTCCGGCAAGTCTTCGCTCGCCTTCGATACGATTTACGCCGAGGGACAGCGTCGGTACGTGGAATCCCTCTCGGCGTACGCCAGGCAGTTCCTCGAGCGGATGGAAAAGCCCGATGTGGACTCCGTCGAGGGCCTGTCGCCCGCGGTAGCCATCGAGCAGAAGAACCCGACAAAGACCTCCCGCTCGACCGTCGGGACTGCCACGGAGATCTACGACTACCTCCGGCTCATGTGGGCGCGTATCGGGCGCACATTCTGTCCGAAATGTGGCCGCGAGATGAGGCCTGACACTGTGTCCTCGGTTACCGACACGATTCTCTCGCTCCCGGAGGGACTTCGGTTCGCGGTCGCGTTCCCGCTCAAGCTGTCCGCCAAGGTGACGCACGCAGTCGTGATCGAGAATCTCCGGGCGCAGGGTTTTCTGCGGATTTCGGCGAACGGAAAGATCAGGGCGCTCGAGGATATCGGTGAGGACGAGGACATAACACACACGAAGGATCTCCTGGTCGTGGTGGACCGGCTAACCGTGCGCGCCGACATCTCCAGCAGGCTCGCGGAATCCATCGGCACCTGCTTCCGCGAAGGCGACGGCGACGTCGTAATTCTGTTGACCGAACCCGTGCGATCGCCGATCGACGGCACAATGGCCGAGCGGTTGCGCTTCACGGACCGATTCGAGTGCGCCAACGACGGAACGCGCCAGCCGGCACCGACCCCGCAACTGTTCTCGTTCAACAACCCACGCGGTGCGTGTCCGCGCTGCAACGGGTTCGGCGCGGTTCTCGAATACGACGAGTCGCTCGTGATTCCGTATCCCGACCGGTCACTGCGCGATGGCGCGATCGAGCCGTGGACCAAGCCCCGCTACGATAACAAGCGCCGCACCCTCGCCGAATTCGCGAAGAAGAACGGCATCTCGATGGACGAACCGTGGGCGGAGCTGACATCTGCTCAGCGCGACTTGCTGCTGAACACGGAAGCGAAGCGGGGGTTTGTCGGAATCTTCCCGTTCCTGCGCGACCTTGAAGCCAAGCGCTACAAGCAGTATATCCGGGTCTTTCTCAGGCAGTACCAGACTGCGCAGGAATGCCCCGATTGTCACGGCGCCAAGCTGCAGCCCGAAGCGCTCAACGTACTTCTGGGCGGCAGAAACATCGCGCAGGTAGCCGAGCTTCCAATTGACGCTCTGAGTGTGTGGCTCGAACAGCTCGCGCTCTCCGATCACGAAATCGCCATCGCCCAGATGATACTGCGTGAAGCGCGCGACAGGGTGCGCTTTCTTCGCGACGTGGGGCTGGACTACCTCACGCTCAATCGCTCGACACTAACACTGTCCGGTGGTGAGGCTCAGCGAATAGGACTCGCAAACTCGCTTGGCTCCCGAC
>JALYYT010000081.1 GCA_030946285.1 Gemmatimonadota bacterium | reverse complement strand
CTTCCATGTTGGTCCGCAGCACGGTCTGCTCCGGGTCCTTCTTCCCGGTATACCGACCGGAATTGACGTCTATTGAAACCAGCGCTTCCGTGGGCTCGACAATGAGATAACCGCCCGCCGGAAGATCGCAGCGACGCTTGAAGATGTCGCGAATCTCCGACTCGATCTCGAACCGGTCGAACAGCGGCGGCTCCTCAGCGTGCAGCCTGACACGCGGGATGAGATCCGGAGCGATGTCTTCCAGATATTCGACGCTCTCGTTAAGACCTGCTTGGAATCCACGGTCAGCGAAACCACCTTGGCGCTGAACAGGTCGCGCACGAGTCCGCGCGTGAGGCCCGTCTCGCGGTGGATCACCGCCGGCGCACGGACGAATCGCGTCTTCTTCTTGATGCGCTTCCACTGCGAGATCAGTGACTCGAGCTCACGCTTGAGCATGTCAGGCGTCACATCCTCGCTCACGGTACGCACGATTACGCCGCCAGACTTTTCCGGAAGGAATTCCCGAACCATCTCCTTCAGACGCTGACGCTCGGCCCCCGCGCCGATCTTCCGGCTGACACCGACCTTGGTTCCACCGTCGGGGATGTAGACAAGGAAGCGGCCCGCCAGCGAGATCTGCGCTGTGACGCGCGGCCCCTTGGTCGAGATCGGCTCCTTCGTAACCTGGACGAGAATATCCTGGCCGCGCTTCAGGGCATCCTGGATCGGTGGTACCTTGCCCCGCCGTCCATGCCCGCGACCGCCGCCATTTCCGATGGAGCCGCCATTGCCACCACCATTCGCCGCGACGGCTTCGGGCTCGTCCTCGTCGTCATCGTGGTCGTCGGGATCGGCGTCGTCATCCGGATCGGCCGGCTGCACGTCGGATGCGTGAAGAAAGGCACTCTTCTCCGTGCCGATATTGACGAATGCTGCCTGGATTCCGGGAAGGACAGCTTCGACCTTCCCGAGATAGATGTCGCCGATCATTCGGCGACTGTCTGGACGGTCGACCAGCAGCTCTACGAGCCGGTCGTCCTCCAGAATCGCGATGCGCGTTTCGCGCGCAGCCGCGTTTATGAGGATTTCACGTTTCATTGTAGCCCACGCCGGTACGGGATCGTGCTACAGGGTCCCAGCCGCGACGCAGTCCAAGAGAGAAATAGGCCTGGGCGCCCGGAAACGCGGCGCCATCAGCCATAAAGCTACGTTCGACGGGTCCGAAACGCCAGCCAAATCATTGCCAGAACGTAAGTTAGGCCCGCCTTCCACTCACCGTGCTTCATGTACAGCGCCGGATCGAACCGGTTGGTCGACCCCGCATCTCCGCGCCACGGAGCCGGACGCGGAAAGAACAGGGGAACGTGCGTTGCGTATCGCGCGTACGATTCGGGAAATCGCTCCGATATGTTCGCGATCTCGCGGCGCATCGTCGGATAATAGATGAGCATGAAAAACGCGACGACTGCCACGAGCAGGCTCCAGTGCGCCGCGACAGCAAATCCTGCGGCTATCAGAAAGCTTCCGAAGTAAAGCGGGTTGCGTGTGTGAGCGTACGGACCACTCGTCGCGAGCTTCTCGTTCTTGGTGATGTGACCCGACGCCCATGCGCGAACGAGCACGCCCAGCAGCGCGATTCCGCCGCCCAGGATTAGCGAGCCGAACGTCGGACGGGCGAAGATGATGTACGCGATTCCGAGCGCGAAACCGAGCGGTATCCTGAGCGTCTTCGCGGTCTCCGAAAGCGTCACGCGCCGAGCTCCCGCAGTATGTGGCGGCCGATGACCAGACGCTGGATTTCGGACGTGCCTTCGCCGATCTCGCAAATCTTGGCATCGCGCATCATGCGCTCCACCGGATAGTCCTTGGTGTAGCCGTAGCCGCCATGGATCTGAACCGCCTTCGTCGTCGCGCGCATCGCCAGCTCGGAACAGAACAGCTTGCACATCGCCGCTTCCTTCCCGAACGGCTTCCCGTTCTGCGCGAGCCACGCGGCATGAAAAACGAGATGCCGTCCCGCTTCGATCTCTGTCGCCATGTCGGAAAGCTGGAACTGGATTCCCTGAAATTCGGCGATCGCCTTTCCGAACTGCTTCCTTTCCGAAGCGTAGCGCAGTGCCTGCTCGTATGCCCCTTCCGCGATTCCCAGCGACAGCGCTGCGATGCCGATTCGCCCCGAGTCCAGCGTCTGCATGAAATTCGTGAATCCTGCACCCTCGGCGCCCAGCAGATTTTCCTCGGGAACCTCGACATCCTCAAAAATCAGCTCCCGCGTGTCGGAGGAGCGCCATCCGAGCTTGTCTTCCTTCTTGCCCGATCGGAAGCCCTTCATCGCCGGCAGCGACTCGTCGTGCCCCACTCCAAGCTCTCGCGTGAATTCCAGATCAACTGTCGGCTTCGTGAGAATGAACGAGCTTATTCCCTTGGTGCCGCGCGACGGATCCGTCACGGCGGTGACGACGAAGATCTCCCCCACTCCACCGTGCGTGATGAAGATCTTGGACCCGTTCAGTATGTACCGATCACCGCGCTTCTCGGCGCGCGTTCGGGTTCCGCCGGCGTCGCTGCCGGCCGATGGCTCCGTGAGACCGAATCCGCCGAGAACCTTCCCGGTCGCCAGCAGAGGCACGTAGCGCGCTTTCTGCGCGTCGGTGCCGAACTTCACGATCGGCGACGTGCCCAGCGTGGTGTGCGCGGAGATGGTTATCGCGTGCGATGCGTCCACCTTCGCCATTTCATGGATAGCGAGGATGAAGGAGGTGAGATCGAGTCCTGCGCCACCAAGTTCCTCACTCCAGGGAACACCGAGGAAGCCCAGCTGTCCCATTCGCTTGACGTTATCCCACAGAAATGTGCCGTCCGCGTCGAGCCTGGCCGCGACGGGAGCAACATGGTCGCGTGCAAATTCCCGCACCGTGTCGCGCACGGCCAGGTTCTGCTCGGAGAAATAGAACGAGTCGTCCATTATCGGATTGTCATTACGCTTGGGGATTTATGCCTGGTCGTCAGCGAGAGCGGCGATGAACCTCGGTCCGAATCGCTCGGTCTTCACCGGGCCGACACCGCGAAGGTCGCCGAACGCCGCGAGCGTCCGCGGTCGGTGAACGGCTATCTGGAGCAGCGTCTTGTCGTCGAACACAATATATGGTGGTACCTCGTGCTCCCGTGCGAGGTCGCGCCGTACCGCGCGGAGCTTTTCGAACACTGCGCGCGCCTCCTCCGGTAGATCGGCCGGAGTGTCACGTTGCTCGGCCGGTTTCTTCGTGGCTACGCTCGAACGACCACCGCTCGACGCGCGGACACGCTTCGTTGGAGTTGTCTTTTCCGGTCGTGCTACAGTCGTCCCCTGGCAGTTATCGCAACCCGAACAGGCGCTGCCCACCGCAGGATCACCGAAATACCGGAGCACGAATGCGCGCCGGCAGCTCTTCGCGTATGCGTACCGCTGCACCGCCTCCAGCTTCTCCATCTCGGCATCCCGGCGCTGGTCCAGCGACGACCAGTCGACATTGAAGCTGTCGAGCGTGCGTGCTGGCGCGGTAAGCGTGAGCCCTCCGCCGAGGCGCTGGGCGGTGATGAACTGCCTTCCCTCGAGTGATTCGAGTGTGTCGTGAATCTCGGGTGGAGAGCCGAGTCCCGACGGCAGCGCCGCAACGTCCAGCACGACGCCGCTGTTCAGATCGTTACCGGCGATGCGCCACAGTGCGCGGAGCACACCGAGCGCCATTGCGTCTGCATCACCTGCGAGGTCGCGACGAATCCGCTCGAAGGTTGCGAGCAGCCGAACTCGAACGAGCGACGATGACTCCTGGGCGCGGAACACTGCGCTTGCCTGCTCCAGCACGCGTATCGCGCTATCCACGTCACGCGCACTCGCCTTCCCCTGAATGGCCGCGGCCAGGTCATCGCTGGAATCCGACACATTCCCGGAGCTGTCCGCGCGCCGGCGCAGCGTCTCGTACACTCTGGTCACGAGATCCCTTTCGGGATACGATCCTCGAATGAAGTATTCGTGCGTGAAGCGGTCCTGGAACGCGTGGAGTAGAATCGCCTCGGATGGCAATCCGTCTCGTCCCGCGCGGCCCGCCTCCTGGTAGTAAGCCTCGAGCGTTCCCGGCATTGAGTGGTGGACCACCGCGCGCACGTTGGCCTTGTCTATCCCCATCCCGAACGCGTTCGTCGCAACTATGACGCGCACACGCTCGGTCATGAATGATTCCTGGACGTCGTGGCGGTGCTCGTCGTCCAGCCCCGCGTGATACGCAACTGCGGTTATTCCCTCGCTCTGCAGCATCGACGCGATTCGCTCGACCGATTTCCGCGTTGCGGCGTAGACCACGGTGAGTCCCGGTCGGTCGCTCAGTACCTGTACGAGCAATTCGTCCTTGCCGGCGTCGTTACGCGCCGGCGCGACCGAGTAGCTCAGATTGGTGCGATCGAACCCGGTAATGACGACACGCGGATCACGCAGTCCGAGCTGGCGCGCGATGTCGCGGCGTACGGTGGGCGTCGCCGTCGCGGTGAGCGCGATAGTCGTTGGATCGCCGAGCGCCTCGCGCACACTTCGCATGCGCAGGTAGCTTGGCCTGAAATCGTGACCCCACTGACTGATGCAGTGCGCTTCGTCTATCGCCAGGAGAGCGACGCCCGCCTTTCTGAGCTGCTCTGCGGTGGAGCCTGTATCGAAGCGCTCAGGCGCCATGTACAGCATCTTTATCTCGCCGCGAGCGGCTCTCGCCATTCTATCGGAAACCTGGCCGCCGGTCAGCGTACTGTTGATGAACGCCGCCGCGATCCCCTTCGCTTCCAGCGCATCAACCTGGTCCTTCATGAGAGATATCAGCGGAGACACTACCACGGTAAGGCCGGGCAGCATCATGGCCGGAACCTGGTAGCAGAGCGACTTGCCCCCTCCGGTCGGAAGGATCACAAGGGTGTCGCGGCCGGCGAGCACCGACTCGACAGCGACCTCCTGACCCGCGCGGAAAGCCGGATAACCGAAGGAAGTCTGGAGAACGGCTCGCGCGTCGTCGATCGTCGGAGTTGTCATGGTGACATCATCGAACGCGCACGCGCGTCCGGGCAAACCTTCGCGCTGTGCGCGACATCATTAACGCGCACCCGTCCGGTATGGATCAGACGGCCCGGGCGAAGTGTCCACGCGTGAACGCGGAACCGACCTGCGCGCGCACGACTGACGTGACCGGCTGTCTGTTTCCGGAGAGCGCATCGAGGATCGCACGGTAGCCGCTGACGATATCTGCAACTGGATCTCCGGCGACATTGAACACCGCGTTGAACGATCGCACTCCCATGCTCCACAGACGCGGCACGTATTCCGATCCCTCGATCGGCCGCGAGTGAAGCAGCCGGTTGCGGCATGCGCTGTCTGTGGCGACAGCGAAACTGTATCCCGCCGGATCGGTGATGCTGACGTTGCTGTGCTTCTGCACGCACAGATCGCGGCACGTGGTAGGCTCGCGGTCGAACGCCGCCGAAAGAACACAGTGCTCGATGGTCATTCCCTCAGGTCGCCCGTAAACGAGCACGTCGAATCCGGCGCCATCCCATGGCTCGACGAGCGAACCGAGTTCATCCAGAGTCAGCTCGATCGACGGTACGATGCGGCGGATTCCATGGGTGAACATATATGCCGCCGTATGCTGATTGAAGCAGTTCACGGAGTAGTCCGCGACGACGTCGCGTCCGCTCTGCGCAAGCTCGACCGCCAGACCGGTGTGTCCGGACACGATCGGAAGCCCGAGATCGAGCCAGCGGTCCACCGACTTCCGGTCTTCGGGTCGCACGATGCTGGGTGTGCGGATACGGAGCACAACGTCCATCGCCGCCAGATCGGAAGCGAGCGCGGTAATCCGCGAACGCGGCGGCGTCGGATGCCGCAGGAACGGATCGAGAACGATTTCAGTCGCACCGCTCTCGGCGGCAATCCGCGCATCGGTTACGCCGTATACGTGGACAGCGAGTGTCGCGCTGCTTGCGGCGATTGTCGTCACGAGCGGGACTTCCGCAATGCGGTCGCGTATGGACGCGGCCCGCTCGCCCTGACGCCCGTCACGCTCCCAGACGGCCCGCTGCGCGAGCTCGCTGATCGCAGACTGGCGCATGTGATTCAGCTCACTCACGGGAATGAAAAGGTCAGCCGCAAGGCCTTCTGATTCCACGTCACGGAGGACGAACCCGGTTTCTCCAAGCCGACCGAGCTGGTCCCGCAGCTGGCTCGCGTCCAGCGAGCGTTTCGCGGCGGGCGCGAGTGCGACTCCGCTTCGCTCGACGACTTCCCCGAAATCGGACCTGAAAACGAGTTTGAGCGGTGCGCCTGCATTTCCGAATGCAGCCACGTCCACGGGATGCTTGCGCGGTCCCGGTAGCTCCACTCTTTCGAAGGAGGCGCGCGCGCGACTCAGCAATGCGGCGTCGGAGCTTCGGACGACGGTGGCGCCGGCCTGAGGCCGCGCACGAACCGTCAGCGCCTGGCGAATGACACCCCGTGACTCACTGATCGTCCGAACCGCGGTCACTGTCGCTCCAGTGGTCTCCGCGCCGTCAGGACCTTCGAACGCGACACCGTCACCGGCCTCGATCGCGGCTTCGACTCCGACCACGACTTCGCGAGCCGTGACCTCCGTGACCGTTCCCAGAACGCGGCCGCGGTTATCGGGCTGATCCCGCGTGATGTAGTCGCGCCCCGCGCGGCCGCGATACATGCCGGGAGTGAAGCCGCGACTGAATATCTGAACGAAATCCTGGACTTCGTTCACGCGAGGCGGCGAGGTGTCGCCTTCGCCGACTCGAGTGAGGAAATCGCGGTAGCCCCTTGTTACTGTCGCGACGTACTCGGGGCGCTTCTTCCGTCCCTCGATCTTGAGACAGCCGACTCCCGCGTCTGCGATCTCTGCAAGCGAATCATACGCGCCGAGATCCTTGGCGGAGATGAGGTAACCCGTGTCGAGCGTTTCGCCGGTTGCGACGTCCGAAAGGACGTAATCCTTTCTGCATGACTGTGCACATGAACCGCGGTTGGCACTGCGCTCGGAGATCATGCCCGACATGTAGCACTGTCCGCTGTAGGAAATGCACAGCGCACCGTGAATGAAGGTCTCGAGTCCAAGATCCGGCACCGCCTGATGGATCGCGCGAATGTCGCCAAGCGTGTTCTCGCGCGCCAGCACCACACGATCAACACCAAGCTCCTGCATGAGCTTCGCGCCGGATTCATCGTGCACCGTCATCTGCGTCGACCCGTGAATCTCGAAACCCGGGTAGACCTTGTTGATCAGTGTGATGAGTCCGATGTCCTGCACGATGGCCGCGTCAATCCCACGGTCTATCGCTTCGCCCAGAAACTCGAGCGCATCCTGCAACTCTGCGGGCTTGACGAGCGTGTTCAGTGTGAGGTAGATGCGCGCGCCGCGCGAGTGCGCCAGCGCGCATGCTGTCTCGAGCTCGGCGAGCGACAGCTGCGCACCTTCGTCCCGCGCATTGAACTTCTCCGCACCGAGATAAACGGCATCGGCGCCGTTCGCGACGGCGGCACGCACCGCATCGAGTGATCCAGCGGGCGAGAGAAGTTCGGGAATTTGTCGCGTGGGGCTCACCCAGTCAATCTAATTATGCTCTCGGGCGGATGAAACGGAGCAGAAATGCCGCGAGAAGGCACGCGAGCGCGGCCCACCGGTAGTATTCCAGCCCGGATCGCATCGAAAGGGCAAAGAGAACGACCGCGCAAAGCGCAAGTCCGATCTTGAAGCCGTCAACCTGCCTCACGATGGCTTCGCGAAACGGAGCACGCCTTCGCGGAAATCCTGAGTGGAACGCGCGGCCACGTTCGTTCTAGCGCCGGCGAGTATGCCCTCACGGAAATCCAGCCCGTCCAGCTGGTAGAACAGGCTCTTGGTGAGTGCCTGTGCGCTCGCCGAAGTATCGGCGACTTCTCTCACAAGCTCTTCGATCCGGGCATCGAAGCCCTCTGCGTCAATCACGCGGCTCACGAGGCCGATGTCGTGCGCCTCGCGCGCTCCGATCCTGCGCCCGGTGGCGACAAGCTCGTAAGCTCGCTTCTCACCGACCGCGCGACGCAGCATCGTCATTACCATTGCGGGAACGAAGCCGACCAGTACTTCCGGATAGCCGAACTGCGCGTCCTCGTGCGCCAGCACGATGTCAGCGGCGCTGGCGAGTCCCGCCCCGCCAGCAAGGGCGCGCCCGCGAACGACCGCTATGACAGGCTTGGGCATCTCGCGCATCGCGATGAACACGCGGCCAAGCGCTTCCGCGTCGTCGTAGTGCTCCTCGGGTCTCGCGTCCAGCATGCCCGCAAGCGCGGACAGGTCGGCGCCGGCGCAGAAGTCCGTTCCTTCAGCAGCGAGAACTACCACCCGCGTTCCGGTATGCTGCGCCGACGACGTGAATGCCTGGAGCAGCTCGTGCGCGGTTGCGTGATCGAGCGCGTTGCGCTTTTCCGGACGCGCGAGCGTGATGCGTGCAATCGCGCCATCGGATTCGACGCGGATGCGGTTCACGCCTGTGGCAGGCCGAGTGAGCGGCCTTCCTCGTCGGGAACTTCGAGAACCATCCGGAGGAGCGCCGTCGAATAGACCTTGCCCTGCGCGTCGGTCTTCAGCGACAGTGTGCCGCCGCCGCCAAGCGCGCCGTGCAGAAGAAAATTGAGTGCATTCAGATTGGGCAGCTCGAAACGCTCCACATCGCCGTGAATCATGCCGCGGAAGTGGCCTGCTACACGATTCTGCGTAAGCTCGCGACTGATCAACGGATACCACTCGGGGCGGTTCGCTATGACTCCAACATTGGCGGTATCGCCCTTGTCGCCTGAGCGCGCGTGCGCGATGTCCAGAAGTCTGACTTTCATCACACCATCTCCACTCGAGTCTCGACCACCGTCTTGTCAATCAAGGCCGGCCAGTAAGCTACAATTTCCTCTACCTTCGGGCGGCCGCCGGCGAACCCTGTGACACTCGGCGGTCCGTTGAGTACCAGCGGTGCGAGCTCGCGAGTAAAACGCTCGACCTTCGCGCGGTCATCGGAGCGGACACCGACGCGCAGCTGAATCTCGGGCGCTTCCGCGCCTGAGGTCCCGGCCAGTGGACCGTGCGTCGCCGACGCGCCGACGAACTCCGTGAGCACTTCATCGAATGAAAGTCCGAGCCGGTCGAGACGTTCACGCAGAATGCGGTCGGCGACCTGCGCCTTCTCCAGCGCATCGGGCCATGAATACACGAGGGTGCCGACCGCCTTGTAACCGGCGCGGTACGCGATCGAGACCTTGAGCTTGTCGGTTGGCGGCTTTCCCTTGATGCCGAACACGCGCACGCGGTCAGGTCCGGCGTCCTCGATGTGAATGGAGGTGAAGTCAGCCACGACATCGGGAGTGATGTACGCGTGCGGATCACCCATCTCGTAGACAAGTTGCTCCGACACACTGTGCACCGATACGCGGCCGCCGGTTCCCGGATGCTTGGTGATGACGAAGCTCCCGTCCGCGTAAGCGTCCGCTATCGGATATCCGACGTTCGCCAGATCCGGAATGTTGCGCCAGTCGTACAGGCAGTTGCCGCCGGAGCACTGCGCGCCGCACTCGATTATGTGTCCCGCAATGATGCCGGCGGCAAGTCGATCGTAGTCGGTGTCCGACCAGCCGTACTCGAACCGGATCGGCGCCATTGTGAGCGCCGTATCCGTGGAACGTCCGGTAATGACTACCTGCGCTCCACGTGAGAGTGCTTCGACGATGGCCTTGGATCCGATGTAGGCGTTCGCGGAGAGGACCCGGTCCCGCACACTATCGAGCGGCTCGCCAGTCTCCATGTGCGCCATGGCATGTCCCTGCGCGACAAGCTCGCCAAGACGTGGAAGAAGATCGTCGCCCGTTACGACACCGATGCTGAGCGACTTGCCGCGCTTTGCAGCCACACCCTTCACCGCAACCGCGCACGCCGGAGGATTCACACCGCCGGCGTTTGCTATCACTCGCACCCCACGATCGGTGACGGCGTCGAGCACCGAATCCATCGCTCCGACGAAGTCCCGTGCGTAACCCATGGCCGGGTCGCGCTCCTTCTGCTTCTGAAGGATGGACATGGTTACTTCGGCGAGGTAATCGAGCATCAGGTAGTCCACCGGCCCGTTTTCCACCTGCTGCCTGGGTGCGTCGAGCGAATCGCCCCAGAATCCCTGGCCGCTTGCGACGCGGACCACTCGTTCAGTCATCGGTTGATCAGGTTGAAAGCGGAGGTAGCACGAACGGCCCGAGATGCGGGCCAGCATTGTTCAAGGATGCGGTGAGCGCCGAGACGAGCACTGCGCGCGTGTCTTCAGGATGAACTATCGCATCCACATAGCCGCGAGCTGCGGCATAGCGCGCATCGAGCTGATGCTCATAGTCTTCACGCATCTCGTCCACGGCCGTTGCGACTTCATCACGTACGCCACCGCCGCTTTTTCGCGCAGCGTCTATCGCGGGCCCGTGAACAGCCTGGATCGCCGCCTCACCTTCCATCACACCCATGCGGCCGGTTGGCCAGGTGAAGACGAAATCCGGATCGAAGCCCTGTGCAGCCATCGCGTAGTAGCCGGCGCCCGACGCGTGATTGAGCGTGAGGACAATCTTCGGAACGCGCGTCGTCGCCATCGCCTCCACCAACCGCGCGCCGGCTCGAATGATCCCCTCATGCTCCGCCTCGGGTCCGACCATGAAGCCCGATACATCCTGAATGAACAGGATCGGGATTCCCTGTCGGTCGCATCGGTCTATGAAGAACGCCATTTTTTCGGCGGACTCGGCGTAAATGATCCCGCCGAAGCGCGGTTTCTCGCCTGCGCGGCCCTTGATGAGTCCTCGCTGATTCGCGATTACCGCGACGGGAATGCCACCGACTGTCGCATCCCCACAGATGATTTCCGCGGCGAGATCCTTCTGGAATTCATCGAGCGTGCCTTCGTCGACGATCATATCGAGAAGCGCATGCATGTCGTAGGACATGCGATGATCAGTTGGAAGCGCGTCCATCAGTTCGGCCGAGGTTTCCGGCAACGCGAGAGGAGCGGGCACGCGCGGCGCTGGCAGACGCGAGATGAGGTCGCGAATCTTCGCGATGCAGGCGGGGTCGTCGTCAACCGCGTAGTGCGCCACACCGCTCACGCGCGTGTGAGTGTCCGCACCGCCAAGCGTCTCGCCGTCAATGACCTGACCGGTTGCACCCTTCACAAGATTCGGTCCGCCCAGCCCCATGAACGACGTTCCCT
>JALYYT010000079.1 GCA_030946285.1 Gemmatimonadota bacterium | reverse complement strand
TGCGTTCCCAGTTGAGCGTGTGCTCGCCGAACTGGTCGCCGCCGTACTCGCCGAAACCGCCCGTGGGGCTGTTAGGGTCTGCGGCTGCGGCGCGGGCAAAACGTCCCACGAGGAGCATGTCCTTGTTGAGCTCGCGTGCGGGAATCTCGAAGTAGAGCTTGTCGCCGACCCGGTGGACGGCGAACATGCCGCGGCGGGTCTTCGCTTCAGGGGTAATGACGCGCGAGTATGGCCGCGGCCGCGCTTCGCCGGATGCAGGCGGGCGTCCGGTCGAGTCACGGGGCGTTGTGGCCATTTCCGCACCCGCGGCAGAGCGAACGGGGGCCGGAGCGGGTGCCGGAGGCGGCGCATGCGCGCAGCCAGCGAGCAGCGCGCTCGCGGCGAGAGTGAGATGCAGCGGTTGAGTCATTGCTTTCCGCGTGAGAAGTCGGGGAGGCGTGCGGATGTAGATACGCGTGCCGGGCCGCATTCGTTTGACGAGGCCGGTGCCGGAGTCACCCGGAATCCAGCAACGCTCGAATCTTGGTGGTTTCTTAGCGCATATTGTATAAACTATTCCATTGACGCAGGGGTGCCCGGGCGTAGCTTGTACGAACCCTGAGCGGGTCTGCCACCGAGTCGAAGCGGCTTCCTGTCGCACTCGATGAGGGACCAGCCGCGTCGCCGGCACCGACACCATTCGTCTGTCCCGGAAGCGCCCGGTGTCTCCCGACCCCGGTGCCCGCCTAGCAATCAACCCTCGCTAGGAGCTCGTAACACGCCATGAAAAACTGTTTTTCGAATCGAGCGAAGCCCAATGTTGCGGTGACGTGCTCAGTCGTCGCGCGCTCGTCACCGCCGCCAGTCGCGCTCACACCGGATCGCAATCCGGGATACACGAGCGAGGTGTCCCATGCCCGATAACTCGTTGCGCGGCATCGTCGCGCTGCTCGGCGCCATGGTTTTGGCGCCCGCAGCGATGCTTGCTCAGGGAACGATTACAGGACGGGTGATCGACCGGACTGCCAACATTCCGATCGTCGGCGTTCGGGTCCTCGTAGTCAACACCACACTTGCAGTCACGACCAATCCCGAAGGCCGCTACACCATACGCAACGTGCCCACCGGCGCGCAGACAGTTCGCGCGATGCGCGTGGGCTTCGTGGCACAATCGAAGCCAGTCACGGTTTCCGATGGACAGACGGCCACCGTCGATTTCTCGATGGATGCCACTATAGTAAGACTGCAGGAGATGGTCACCACGGCGACCGGTCCGCAGCGCAGAATCGAGGTCGGAAACGCGGTCGCCAATCTTGGCGACGTGACGAAGAGCGTCGAAACCGCTCCCGTGACGAGTCTCTCCGATCTTCTCGTTGGCAAGGCGCCAGGCGTATCGGTGCTTCAGGGGAACATGATCGGGTCCACCCCGGTCGTTAAGATCCGAGGCCTGAACTCGCTGTCGCTCAGCAACGATCCGATCTACGTCATTGACGGAGTCAGAATGAACTCCGGCAACGTCTCGGTCGGATTCACCGGAACGCGCGTCAGCTACCTCGACCAGCTCGATCCCAACGAGATCCAGAGCGTCGAGATAGTGAAGGGGCCGTCAGCGGCGACGCTTTACGGTACCGACGCAGCGAACGGCGTCATCGTGATCACGACCAGAAAGGGCCAGGAAGGTCCGACTCGCTGGACATGGTTCGGTGAGACGGGCGCCATTGACGACCGCAATAATTATCCAACGCAGTATGCGGACTGGGGACACGATCCAAAGACCAACACGCTCAAGCGCTGCGTACTCGTAACCGTTGGTCAGGGCGCCTGCGTAATCGACAGCACCACCTCGTTCAACGCCCTGCGTAACCCAGCCACCACGCCGCTTCAGCTCGGCAACCGCAAGGAAGTCGGCATGAACGCGGCAGGCGGCAACGCCGGAGTGCGTTTCTTCGTCAGCGGTGATGTCCAGAACGAAGTCGGTCCGTTCCATATGCCGACCTTCGCCCAGCAGACGCTCGATTCGATGGGTACCGCGATTCGCGGCGAATGGCTGAATCCGGAAGCGTACCAGAGCGAGAACTTCCGAACCAACCTCAGCTCGACGCTCAACCCGAACTTCGACCTGAACGTGAACGCCGGTTACGTCAACACGAACCAGCGTCTCCCGCAGGCAGACAACAACATCTACAGCATCTACTACAGTGCGTACAACGGACCTGGCTTCAACTACAAGTCCACGGCTCCGGCGAGTTCCGGCCTGGCCTACAATCCAACCGGTACTCTGGGCGAGAACAGGAACGGATACGGGGTCTACAGCCCGGCCCAGATATTCCAGTACGTGCCAAAGTCAGGAACGCAGCGCTTCATAGGAAGCTCTGACGCGAACTGGCGGCCGTTCGAGTGGATGACCAATCGCGGATCCGTGGGACTCGATCTCGCGAACAGGAATGACATGAGGCTTTGCCGGTTCGGGGAGTGCCCCAACTCCGGCACACTGCGCCAGGGTCTGATCTTCGACCAGCAGACCAACGATCGCAATCTGTCCGCGAAACTGTCGAGCACGTCAACCTGGCACGCCAGATCGTGGGCGGTGATCAAGACGACACTGGGTGCCGACTACAACAATCTGGAAGAGGATTTCGTTCAGGCGAATGGCACTCTGCTCCCACCCGGCGGACAGAACGTCAATCAGGCCGCGATCAAGAACGCCTCGACGCAGCTGCAGACGGTAAACAAGACGCTGGGTCTCTACGGCCAGGAAGAGTTCGGTCTTCGCGACCGACTGTTCCTCACTGTCGCACTTCGCACCGACCAGAACAGCGCGTTCGGTACGAACTTCCAGCGCGTCTACTATCCGAAGGCTTCCCTGTCGTGGCTCCTAACCGACGAAAGCTTCTTCAAGCATCCGGCATTCGTCAACTCGTTCCGCCTGCGCTCGGCCTACGGTTCCTCTGGCGTTCAGCCAGGTGCAACGACCGCGCTCCAGACGTTCAACGCACTCACGACGAACCTCGCCATCAACACTTCAGGCAGCGCGACTGGTACTGACACACCTGGACTCGTCGCCGCAGCGCTGGGAAATCCGGCACTGAAGCCTGAGCGCTCCACTGAATTCGAAGCTGGTTTCGAGAGTCAGCTCTTCTCGAACAGGGTCAACGTCGATTTCACCTATTACAACAAGCAGACGAAGGATGCGCTCATCGCGCAGCCCATCGCGGCTTCTGCCGGTCCTTCCTCCCTTACCGTCACGCGCAATCTTGGATCGGTGCAGAACAAGGGTCTCGAGTTGCAGGTGACGACGACTCTTGTGAGTACTGCGGCCTTTGGCTGGGATCTCACTGTCGGCGGATCCCATAACACGAACAAGATCGTCTCCCTCGGCGTCAACGCGCAGGGACTGCCGAACCCGACCATAGGAACGGGAATTACTCGCGATTCAGTCGGCCTCCCCGTGAACGGATTTTTCGCTCACCCGTACACGTTCGCGGACAAGAACGGCGACGGAATCATCACTCCCGACGAAGTCACCGTTTCATCTTCTTACCAGTACTACGGGTACTCCCAGCCGCGCGACATCGTCTCGGTCCAGAACGGTTTCGACCTCTTCCATCGCGCCATACACATCCAGGCGCTGCTGGACTACAGAGGCGGAGCGACTCTTTATAACCAGTCGAGGAGCTTCTACTGCCAGCAGACGTCAACGTGTGCGGACGAGACGCTGAAGGGTACGTCGCTCGCGGTGCAGGCAAGACTGGTCGCGCTGCGTTACGAGAATCCGTCCACCGCATCAGGGTATCTCGAGAACGGCCAGTTCTGGCGTCTGCGAGAAGTTTCGGCGACGGTCAACCTGCCGAGCCGGTTCGCGCACTCGATACGTGCACAGGATGCAAGCATCCTGTTCGCCGGGCGAAACCTCCATGTCTGGACCAAGTACACCGGTGTGGATCCTGAAGCGAACTACAGCGTCGGCGACGTACAGACCGACTTCTCGACTACGGCGCCACGCACCTACTACATCGCTCGTGTCAACCTCCACTACTAGACCCTCGCTACGGATCATGACTATGCATAGCCGCACCAACCGGGCGACGTGGAGAACGGCGGGACTTCTGAGTCTCGCGCTCCTTGCCAGCGCCTGCAGTAACATCAAGGACCAGCTGCTTGCTCCGCAGCAGCCGAACGTCATTTCACCGAACGACATTCAGAGCGCCACGGGCGCCGATGGACTTTACGTCGGCGCGATCGGACGTTTCACGGTTGCACTGAATGGCAGCCCCACCAACTCAGGCTCCAATCAGGAAGCAGCGTGGAACTGGGCGGGTCTGTTCACCGATGAGTTCAAGTCGTCGGACACCTTCTCCCAGCGCAATGACGCTGACCAGCGCAACCTTCAGGACAACGATGCGCTGGTCACCCAGATATGGGCCGGCCTGCAGCAGGGCCGCGGCTACGCGCGAACTGCGCTTCAGGCGCTCCAGAAATTCGAGCCGGCGTCGACTGCGAAGATCGGCGAGATGTATTTCGACATCGGATTCCTCGAGCTTACGCTTGGCCAGGAATTCTGCAATGGAATTCCGCTCGGCTTTACCGTCGGCGGGCAGCCGCAGTACACGGCCCCGCTTACGACGCAGCAGGTATTCGTGACGGCCGGAACCCATCTCGACTCAGCGATCGCATCGCTCGGAACGGCAACCGACGCCGCCAGCAATGCAGTTCGCAACGCTGCTACGATTGCCAAGGCGAGGGATCTCGTGGATCAGGCACAGTACGCCGCTGCCGCGGCTCTGGTCACCGCTATTCCCACGAGCTTCCAGTTCAACGTGAATTATTCGAACACCACGGTGGACAACGAATGGTGGGTGCTCGGCCCCAGCGTCAAGCGCTATTCGCTTGGCGACAGCATAGACGTTTCGGGTCCGGTGCTCAATGCGACGCCGTTCGTGTCGCTCAAGGACCCGCGCGTTCTGGTCGACAGGGCCGTGAGTGGCGTAAACGGCCAGGATAATTCAACGATCTTCAACTGGCCGTCGGTTCTCTCCGGACGCGATGCTCCGCTTCCGATCGCAACCGGAATCGATGCCCGCCTGATCGAAGCCGAAGCCAAGCTGCAGGCCGGCGACTACGCCGGAATGGTAGCGACGCTGAACGCGCTTCGCGGTACGTCACAGACGATCGGCACCTTCGTGGTACCGGTCCTGCCACCGATCACGACGGTTCCGGCGACGAAGGACGACGCGATCAACCTTCTCTTCCGCGAGAAGGCACTCTGGCAGTTCGGCCGCGGGGTACGCATGGACGACCTCCGCCGCCTCGTGAGACAGTACGGAAGACCGCAGAATCAGGTTTTCCCGAGCGGCACGTTCTTCAAGACCGGAACGTACGGAACCGAAGTTGCCTTCCCGGTGCCGGACGCAGAACGCACGAACCCGCTCTTCAAGGGTTGCATAGATCGCAACGCATGATATGAACTGCAGGTGATGTAGAACAGAAAGGGGCACCCTCGGGTGCCCCTTTTTCGGTCTACAGCGCTTACCGCTCCTACACGAACAAGGGCGGATGCTTGAGCTGGAAACCTGTCGCCTGCTGATATGCATTCGCGAACGCAAGCAGCTTCCCCTCGCCGAATAACTGCCCGAGGAAAGTGAGGGACACCGGCGTGCCATCGTCGCGGAAGCCGTTCGGCAGGATCACCGCTGGATGACCTGTGAGGTTCGTCGCTGTGAGCTGGGGCAGGTTTGCGGCGCCGGTAGGTGTCACGACCACGTCGAAGCCACTCATGAGTGTGTCCCAGTCCCGCATTGCCAGCGTGCGCGCGCGCATCGCGTTGATGTAATCAACCGCCGGAATGAAGCGCGATGCGCGAAAAGTGTTCGCCCAATCGCCCTTGCCCTGTTGCACGAGCTGGCTGTCGCGCCCGCTGCGTGTGAGCTCGTCGAATGCCGCACCGGCTTCGGCGCTCAGGACTATGCGCATTGCGTCGTACGGCAGCGCCGGGAGCGTCACCGCGACGAGCGTCACGCCGATTTTCCGGATCGCGGCGAGTGCATCGTCGTCGAACTTCCGTGTCGGATGAGTCTGGCGCTTGGGATTGGCCGGATCGACCTGCGGGAGGTCGAATGCGCTCTGTACGTAACCGACTCGCATCTTCGCCGGATCGAGCCGCGCGTCCCAGTGATACTCCGCGGGAATCGTCGACAGATCCTGGCCGTCGGGTCCCTGGATCGCGTCCAGGACCAGCGCGCAATCCTCGACACTTCTGCAGATGGGGCCAAGCTTGTCCATTGTCCAGGACAACGCCATCGCGCCGGTGCGCGGTACGCGGCCAAAAGTCGGACGAAGGCCGGTTACGCCGCAGCGTGTGGAAGGCGATGATATCGAGCCCAGAGTCTCGCTTCCAATCGCGAATGCGACGAGGCCCGCGGACGTCGCCGACGCAGGTCCGGCGGACGACCCACTGGAGCCTTCCTCGAGTTTCCATGGATTGTTCGTGCGGCCTCCGAACCAGATATCTCCCTGCGCGAGCTCGCCGAGCGTAAGCTTCGCCACGAGAATCGCGCCAGCGGCGTCCAGCCGTTGTACAACGGTCGCGTCGCGATCGATCGTCTGATCCTGGTACGGCCCCGCGCCCCAGGTGGTCTTGTAACCCTTGACGGCGAGCAGGTCCTTCGCCCCCCACGGAATTCCATGCAGCGGGCCGCGATACTTGCCGGCGGCTATCTCTGCGTCTGCCTGCGCCGCCTGTGCGAGTGCGCGCTCTTCCGTGATCGTTATCACGCACTTGAGCTGCGGGTCATACTTGCGGAGACGGGCAATGTACAACTTCGTAAGCTGCGTCGGTGTCACCTTGCGCGTGCGCACGAGCTCGGCGAGCACTGTGACTGGCTCGAACGCGATCTGGTTCAGGTCGGTCGGCACGGCTGGAACCCTGACGCGCGACCGGATCGGCGCTCGCCGCGGCCCCTGCGCAACGACGTGGCCGGCAGGGACCGGATCGAACACGAAGGCCGGTGCAACGGAGTTGTCCAGCGGTATCTTGTGAAGCGCCTCGATCTGTACCGACTGGTTCTTGAGAGTGTCGACCATCATTTCGCGCTGCGCGGCGTCGAAATGGACTCCCGCTACCTGCTCCGCGTCTGCAATCACCTGCGGGGTGATCTCGACGCCAGCGGCGATCTTCGCCCAGAGTACTCCGGGGAACAATGTTGATCCGGCGCCGACCGCGGCGCACGCCGCGAGGAAAGATCTCCGGTCCGTCTGCTTGCTCATCTCATACTCGGGTTGGGTGCCTCGGCTTTCCTTACCGACCTGCCATCGTCTCACGCATTACGTGCGAAACGGAGTATGTGTTGTTGCGACTTCGCGCGCTACTTTCGGGCGGGGCGCTTGCTCATCAGCGTCTCGATTTCCGCGATTTCGCGCGGCGCTGTGCTCATGCGCTGCAGGCCGGCTGACGTTATCACGTAATCGTCTTCTATACGGACGCCGGTGTTGTTGAAGCGCTCGACTGCCGCTTTCACGTGTGCGATGAATGCGCGGTTTTTAGGTGTGTCCGGGAGCGCGTCAAGTGACGCCGAGCTTATGTAGATGCCCGGTTCGATCGTGAACGCATCGCCTTCGCGAAAGCGGCGTTCGCCGAAGTAGTACTGCGCGGGATCGTGGACGGCGAGGCCGAGCCCATGACTGATTCCATGAATCGTCCAGAGCACGGATTGTCGGCACGTGGCCGGCGCACGCTCACAGTTCACAGCCCATGGAGGGTCGAACGACGCGTCGGCGCTTTCTATCAGTCCGAGCCGCGCGAGCCCCGCTACTCGAATTGCTACCGAGGAGTCCTGTGCGGCTGATGCCAGCATTCCAGGCTTGGAGTTCCGCTCGGCAGCCGCCTGCGCGTCGCGGACGAGCTGGTAGATGATTCTCTGATCGGGGGTGTACTTCCCGCTCACCGGGATAGTACGCGTTACATCGGCGGCATATCCCTCGTATTCGGTGGCGGCGTCGATCACGACCAGGTCGCCCGGCATGGCGGGTCCACGGTCGCGCATGTAGTGAAGCTGGGTTCCGTTGCGGCCGCTTCCTACAATCGATCCGTATGCTGGCCGCGCTCCGCCGAGCCTGAGAAACGTTCCCTCGAGCGCACTCTGCATTTCGTACTCGTGTGACGGTCGCGGGAGCATCAGCACCGCACGGTGTCCCTCGGAGCTGATCTCCGCAGCGCGCCGGAGCAGCGCGATCTCCGCGTCACTCTTGCGCGCACGAAGCTCGTCAACGAACGGGTGCGCGTCGTGCGTTACGAGGTTCGGATGGCTCGCGACCAGGCTCCGCACGAACATGCGTCCGCGCGTCAGTGAATCCTGACGGGCGAAATCGGCATCGGAGAAGTCGGTCAGTGTGTAGATGGACGTTCCCGCTGCAGCAAGCGAATCGGCGACCGCCGCCAGAGCGCCGAAGGATCGTGCTTCCACGCCCAGATCACGTGAAACGGAAGCGGAGTCGGGACGC
>JALYYT010000068.1 GCA_030946285.1 Gemmatimonadota bacterium | reverse complement strand
GCGCGCGACAGCCGGCTCGCTCCGACCACTTCCAGATAGGCCGGCCCGCCCGCACCCACACCGCCGATCGGGAAGTCCGTCGCGGTCCCGCGCCCCACCATGTCCTGGTCGATCTCGCCGATGATCGAGTCGACAGGAACCGTGGGATGGTCGGTGTAATACTGCGAACCCAGCAGCCCGGCTTCTTCCGCCGTGTGGCTGACAAACAGTATGGAACGGCGCGGTCGTGGCTTCTGTGAAGCGAGCGCTTCCGCAATCTCGAGGAGCGACACTGTCCCCGATCCATCGTCGTCTGCGCCGTTGCGAATCGAGTCTGCGCGGGGCGGCCGAAGCCGGCGCAGGCTGTCGAGGATCGCGTGGATCTGCGTCCACTCGGTGGAACCTGGATCGCGCACCGGAGAGTCCGCACCCATCGGACGCATCACGCGATTGAACGCGCGCAGCGAGTCGTGATCTACCGGAGAATGATCGAACCCGACGTGATCGTTGTGCGCGGTAAGGGACACGTATTCTTCGCGCATTGCGGGATCGCTTCCGCGCAGAACCGCGATTACGTTTCGCGCCGGGAAGGAAACCGGTCTGATCGTGACGGCCACGAACCCCTGCACCGGTCCGCGTACCGTACCAGGCGCGAGAGATTCCGGTGCCGCACCCAGGAGCATCAATTCGGCGCTGTGCGTGATGTAGAGCCGCGACGGCAATGCCGCGTCAACGGTCGAGTCCGGGACGGGGACGCCTTCGATGATGCGCGACCGAGTTTCAGAACCGACCTGATCCAGCACGCTGACGGCAATGGCGACGGCGCCCGGCCAGCGCGATGCGCTCACCGGGATGTGCCGCTCACCGCCGAGAGGAACATCCAACACGACGATCTTCCCCGCAGCAAGCGACGGCGCAGCCCAGTTTGCGCTGTCGGCGAGTCGTCCGCCATACAGCACCCGCGTACCATCCAGTGTGCGTGGCGCGGCCCCCGTGGGGAGTTGCAGCAAGTCCTTCGCCGCCGCAAGCGTTCCAGCGCGCGTGACGATGCGTGTGCGCGGATCCATTGCAGCACTCCAGAACGGCACCGTCTGGAAGTACGTGCCATGCTCGCCAGCGGGTTCGAGACCAATGCGCTCGAACTCCGCCGCAACGTACGCTGCAGTCTTGTAATCACCCTGGCTTCCAGTCTCACGACCCATCATCGAATCGTCAGCGACGATCGAGAGACGCCGCTCGAGATCACCGACGGTGATTGCGGGACCGGTCTCTACCGGGGCCGGCATCGCCGTGGTGGGTGTGTTCCGCATCGTGCGCACGCATGCGGTCGAAAGCACGACTGAACTCAACGCCACCGCCTCGGCGACGTACTGCTTCCATCCGCCAGTGGACACAGCGCGCATCAGCAGACACCCGCAAGTTGGAAACGTGAAATTGCCTACTGCACTCGCGTCCAAGGTACGAGCGCGGAATGGGCGCGGCAACTCTCGAGTCTGGAGCTCTGGAGACAGGCGATCGACGCGCAGGGGCTGCCGAAGGGGGGGCTGCAGCATATCCGGCAACTTGTACCTGCGTCAGCAACTTCCGGTGCCGCGGGCCTTGAAGTCGTCGCGGGACAGGATAGAGATGCGAGGCTGGCGCACGTAACGCGTTGTTGGTCCGCACGCCGTGGCCGGACTCCGCCTGCCGGATTCACCGGTGGCTGGCTCTCTCCGCGTGGATTGCCCGGACGTCGCACGGACATCACGAAATCCCTGGCCAGCGCGCCAAAATGGGCCCAGCCCATGGCGCAGTCAGCCCGCCCATGACCACCGCGGCCCCAGGCACAAAAGGCGGAATCAACCGTTTCGTCTACATCGCGGTAACAATCGCGGCGCTTGGGCGAGTATGATCATCGAGCGACGGCCGAACCATCCCGCAGGGCCCCTCCGGCGGCCCCTGCGGCGGCCCCGCCGGCGGCGTCACCGATGATGGCGCCGATCAGTACTGCGCTGACGACGATCTCTTCCATGCCCGGTGAATGGGCGAAGTCACTCTTGGCGAACAGGATGACGCCGGAGATCGCGCTTGGTGAGAACGCCGCGTGGAAGGTGTGATGTATTTCGATCGCGACGGAGCCGAACACACACAGCGCACGCGCGCGGTGATCGTATGCGGCTACGCCATCGAGACGCCGCGCCTGCTGCTCGCGTCAGGATGCCCGAGGCACGAAAACGGACTCGCAAATTCGTCCGCCACCGTGGGCACGTATCTGATGACGCAGGTCGCGAACGTCGTGAGGCACCACTTTGACGAGCCGGTGCGCAGGTACAAGGCACCGCCCGCGCATGCACTCACAGAGGTATTCTACGAGACCGATCCGCGGAACTGCACGTCAGGGTGACGATGAAAGTGCGGCTCACCGGATCAATCCGCCCTGCACTCGTATCGGGTTGTGCCGTTGGGGAGGCGCGACGTAGCAGTTTCGCTGTGCAGCCAATCCGGTCGATGCATCCGGCTGTCGCACACTCGCGCGGTTTGACCGAGCGTGGCGCGCCTTCTGCGTGCGGCCGTAGGCATAATCATATCGAAGCGGAATGTCTCCGCACAATGCGTTAGCGCTCTCCGTCGCTAGCTGTCGTAACGGAGCGTATGCTCGCAGTCGTCAGCTGCGACAGCTCATGCGCCGCTCGTACATTCTTTTTTTTACACACACGTTTATCTAACCGTTCCGAAAGTTTCGACGTCCCCCTTGCTTGACTACTATGCGGGCAAGGGCGGCGTACAGCTCCTCGGGCGCGTTTCTCGGCCCATCCTGCTAGGAAATTAGAAGCGGAGAGGGAGCTGGCCACCGATCGTGCCGGGGATGAGACATCGTCGATCCCGTTCGCCGGTTAACATTGAACGAGAGGAGCTGTACCGTGGAGGATGCCGCTATCACCGCGAAGCCGAACATTGATTGGAAGGCCGCCATCTGGGCGGGGATCATCGGGGGTATCGTGTTCATGGTACTGGAGATGGCGATGGTCGCGATCTTCCTCGGCAAGAGCCCATGGGGACCACCGCACATGATTGCGGCGATCGTGCTGGGGAAGAGCGTGCTACCGATGCCCGGCGGACCGCCGCCGATGTTGACCGGAACTGTTTTGCTATCGGCCATGCTCGTGCACTTCGTCCTCTCGATCATCTTTGCCTTCATTCTGGCATGGGTCATCACGGGAAGGACGTACAGCACGGCTGTCGGGATCGGCGCTGTATTCGGTGTGTTGCTTTATCTGGTAAACTTCTACATCCTGACCGGGATCTTCCCGTGGTTCGCGATGGCACGAACCTGGGTTACCATTTTCACCCACATATCTTTCGGTATTGCTGCGGCGATCAGCTACATGAGCTTGAGCGGTCGAGCAGCGCCGCCGCAGAGGACGCAGATGGGGTAGCGCCGGTAGGTGAGGGTGTGCTGGAAGAGCGGCGTTCGGGGACAGCTCTTGCGCGGAAGATCCGACCCGAATACCGAACTATTACTCCGGCCATAAAATAGGCGATATCACAATGCGACTGGACCCAGGCGCGTACCTTCGCTGCCTTGTGCACGTTCAGGTTGTCGAGAATGACGAACACTCGTCTGTTGGTGTCCCGTATCAATCGGCGCAGGAAGCGGATCAGGATCTGGCGGATAGCGGCCCTTCCACCACCATGAAGCGCACCTTGCCATGATTGGTCACCGTTGAGAGAAAGCTCACCGACTTGCGACGCGACACCACGCTCAGCACTGGCGTCCGCATTAGGGGTCCGGTCTTCCCGATCCGTCCGATCGTGACCCCGATGCGGGAACCAAGCACCAGTTGATGCCCGATACAACCACGCGAGTTTTTGTTGGCACCGCCGGCTGGTCACTCCCGCGCGCTACACAAGAGCGCTTCCGGGACACCGGAACGCATCTCGCGCGGTACGCCGATCGGTTCACGTGCGCCGAGATCAATTCGAGTTTCTACCGGCCCCACGCTGCGCAGGTCTATTCGAAATGGGCGGCGGCGACACCTCCCGGATTTCGATTCTCCGTGAAAATTCCGAAGACTATCACCCACGAGCGGCGGCTCCTGGACTGCGACGAACTCCTTTGTGCTTTCCTCGACCAGGTACACGCGCTCGGCAATCGACTCGGCTGCCTTCTCGTACAACTCCCCCCGAGTTTCGAGTATGACTCGTCGCTTTCAGGCGCGTTCTTCGAGATGTTCCGCGCGCTATACGATGGACCGCTAGCTCTCGAACCTCGCCATGCGAGCTGGTTCACCGGCGCCGCCGAGGAATTGCTTGCCGACTGCGACATCGCGCGTGTCGCTGCCGATCCGGCGCGCGTACCCGCAGCCGCCTTTCCGGGCGGGGCGCAGAATCTCGCATATTTCCGGCTGCACGGCTCACCCCGCGCTTACTGGTCGAGCTATGACGACCAATTCGTCGACAGGCTGTGCTCGCAGATGAACAGCGCCGCGCGACTTGCGAAGACCGTATGGTGCATATTTGACAACACTGCATCAGGCTCGGCGATTCCCAACGCATTCAGCCTCGTCGAACGACTCGGCGATGCTATGCTCCACTAGAGCGACGCTGCGACCAGGAAGAAGTTCCGGAACACGAATGACGAATTTGTCACACACTCCTCCAGTCAATGCATGCACGGCTGCCGTGATTCTGCTCGCCGCCGTATCCGTAGCTTGTGCCGGCCGTACGAACACACACGAAGCGCTTCTCGGACTCGAGCGTTTCGGCATCGAATCGCCTGCACCCGAGCGCTTCGACGTGAAGTTCGAAACGTCTCAGGGCCCGTTCGTTCTCACAGTACACCGGAAGTGGGCGCCCGCTGGCGCGGACCGATTCTATTACCTAGTGCGCAACGGATTCTTCAATGGCGAGCGATTCTTTCGCGTACGCGAGCACTTCATCGCGCAGTTCGGACTGAACGGCGATCCCGCAGTCATCGCGTCGTGGAAGCACCGCACCATTCCCGATGATACAGTCCGAGTGAGCAACGTGCGAGGCACCCTTGCATACGCGATGACAGGTCCGGACACGCGAACGACGCAGATCTACATCAATCTCTCGAACAACGAGAAACTCGACTCGCAGGGGTTCGCCCCTTTCGCGCAGGTAATAAGTGGAATGGACGCGGTTGACCGCCTGTACGCGGGCTACGGCGAGAACGCCGGCGGCGGTGTTCGCGCCGGCAAACAGGGTCTGATCGAGAAAGGCGGAAACGCATATCTCACGCGCGCGTTTCCGAAGCTGGACTACATCAGTCGCGCATACGTGATCGATAAGTGATCGATAAGTGATCGATAAGTGATCGATACGTGATCGATAAGTGATCGATAAGTGATCGATAAGTGATCGATAAGTGATCGATAAGTGATCGATAAGTGATCGGGGTGGAGCGCAAGCTTCTTACATCAGATGCGGTGTCCGGTGTCTGCGACTGCTACCAGATGACCAGCGTGCCTTGGCCGATTGCACGGTGATCTCTCTGCGTGAATGACTCAGAGCTGGTCGGTGGCATCCAGCGCAACTAGCGCGGCCGGCGTCGAATGATCGCGCCCATAATGCTCATCACGTAACCGCCCGAGCGTAGTCTCGATCAGCCTCGTCAGTTTTCCGGTGGCGCCATCGACCGCATCATCCACAGTGGCTGCATCGTCCGTAACTGCGATCGGTTGGCGACCTGCGAGACGAGCCTCCATCATGCAGCGTTTGTCGGCCCGACCGAACTTGTCACCGTTCTCATCGCTGATGTGGACTTCCACGCGCGTAATGCGCTCGCCGAATCGGCTGAGCGCGGTTTCGACGACGGCACTGAGGCGATCAGAGAGTGCCTCGCGTCCGTCAATGTTGTGATCAGTGTTAATTAGAATCTGCATGCGGGGGGCTGTGAGAGTGTGGAGTGACCAATCCGGCTTGATACATGGTCCGGGCAAGCGTCAGTCGCGCTCGGGTCCCGGTTCGAGTTCTGCGCCACCGGCTCCCGCTGAACCAAACTTCGGCGCGGTGAACCAGCCGTCGGTCGTTGTTCGTGGCGGATTGGGTGGCGTTGTCTCTGCTGAATCAGCGGTGTCGTCGGCTACAGGCGTTACCGCCGCCTTCGTTTCATCGTTCGTGTCAGTTGCGTGCTTCTTGTCTCGTTGTGACATCGTTCTTCTCCGGAGCGAGTTTGTCTGCTTTCTCTGTTATTGTACGGCGATTCCGCCGAGATGAGCCTTTCAGCGCCTGCGGTAGCCCCATCCATAGCCGATCGGCGGGACAAGGAAAATGACCATGAGTACCAGCCATACCCACACCCATGAGAACATCATCGCTACATCCGCATTGAGGACCAGATCGTCGAGGGAGAACGGGACGATCGTCATACTGCAAAGGCGGAGAGCGCGGGCGTAGACGGATTGCGCGGGCAGGAAACCGTCAACTACTTAAACAGCATTAGTCATACCAAGCGCAGGGCGCGACGCCCAGTTGCAGCTTAAACGCACAGGACTGGCGTAGAAAATGCCTCGCTTGTGACTGCCTTCGTGGCCGGACCCCGACCTGCCGGATTTACCGGTGGCTGGCTCTCTCCGCGTGGATTGCCCAGACGTCGCACGGTGACAACACGAAATCCCTGACCATCGCGCCGAAAGAGGCCATGCCCTCTGCGCACTCGACATGAGCCGTCGCTCATTCGCCGGCTCTCGCGTCCGCGCTTGGCGGCGCTCGCGGCTCGGTTTCCGCCGACGCGGAGCTTGAATTCGGTGACCAGCACCAGCGGGAGTGGGAGCGGGAGCGCAACGGACGGCATAAATCGCTTTGTGTACATCGCGGTGGGAATCGCGGCGCTTGGCGGGTTGCTCTTCGGCTACGACACCGGAGTGATTTCCGGCGCAATCCTGTTCGTCAACGGCGAGTTCGCACTCACCCCCACAATGGAAGAGATCGTCGTCAGTGCCGTTCTGATCGGCGCCGTCATTGGTGCTGCCACGGGAGGCGCCCTCACCGGGCGGTTCGGGCGTCGCTCCATGATCATTCTCGCCGGCATCGTCTTCACGCTGAGCGCGATCGCGACTGCTGTGGCGCCGAATGTTGGTGTGCTGATCGTCGCTCGGGTGGCAAGCGGCATCGGCATCGGCATCGCATCGTTCATCTCGCCCATGTATATCGCCGAGCTGGTGCCGGCGCGGGTTCGCGGCGCGCTGGTCGCCGTCAACATGCTCGCGATAACGACGGGGATCGTCGTCGCTTACCTGGTGGACTACGCTTTTTCTGCGAGTCACGGATGGCGCTACATGTTCGGGCTGGCGGCGTTGCCGTCCATCGGGCTTGTCATCGGAATGTGGTGGCTGCCCGACAGCCCGCGCTGGCTGCTCAGCAAGAGCAAGGTCGATCAGGCGCGCAAGGTGCTGCAGCGAGCACGGACTACACCGGACGTCGATCAGGAGATCACGGACATCCAGCACAGCATGTCCCAGCAGGACGAAGGTGGGCTGGCGGGCTTGCTCCAGCCGTCGCTCCGAATGCCCATGATCGTGGGACTCGGCCTTGCCACGTTCCAGCAGATCACCGGCATAAACACGGTCATCTACTACGCGCCGACGATCTTCAGGTTCGCCGGCATCAGCTCGGCAGGGCCCGCCATCCTCGCCGGCGCCGGATTGACTGGCGTCATGTGGTGCTTCCATGTGCTGGCCATCTTCCTACTCGATCGCGTCGGACGGCGATCGCTGTTGCTCACGGGAGTGGCAGGCCAGATCGTTGGCCTCATTATTCTGGGCGCAGCGTTCCAGGTTCCGCAGCTGGCCAGCGTCAGGAGCGACGTGGCAATCGGCGGTCTTGTGATCTACGTCGCGTGCTTTGCGTTCGGGCTCGGCCCCATCTTCTGGCTCCTGATCTCGGAGATATATCCGCTGAAGAACCGGGGCGTCGCGATGAGCACGGTCACCGTCACCAACTGGGCGATGAATCTGCTGGTCGCGGTGTCATTCCTGACTCTGGTTTCGCTGCTGGGACAGGGCGGCACGTTCTGGCTGTACGGACTGATCGCGATCGGCGCCTGGATTTTTTTCTACCGCCTGGTACCGGAAACCAGAGGGAAGACGCTCGAGCAGATAGAATCACAGTGGCGCGCCGGAAGGTCCCCGCGCAAACTTTGACAAGTGACGCCGGAATGAGCAGATGAAGCATCCCAGGTTCACATGCTCGCTGTGGGACGAAGCGACCGCGCTGCCGCACGTCTGGGAGCACACCGTTGGCAGCGGGCACGCGCCGCTGGCGCTCCGCGGCGACTGGCAGCAGCAGTTGCGCGAATGCCGCACACTGCTCGGTTTTCGTCACACGCGCTTTCACGGTCTGCTGTGCGACGAGATGGGGACGCTCATGGACGAGCAGAACAAACTTCTCTACTCGTTCTTCAACGCCGACCAGATCTGCGACTTCCTGCTTTCGATCGGGATGAAGCCGTTCGTCGAGCTCAGCTTCATGCCGACGACGCTCGCGTCCGGAACCAGGACTGTCTTTCACTACGGCGCCAACGTCACACCGCCAAAGGATTACGGCCAGTGGGCGACGCTCATCTCGCGTCTGGCATCGCACTGGGTGGAACGTTACGGCATAGACGAGGTGGGGAGCTGGTTCTTCGAGGTGTGGAACGAGCCGAATCTTTCGGCGTTCTGGACGGGAACGCAGGCGGAATACTTCGAGCTGTACAGGCGCACGGCGCATGCACTCAAGAATGTGGACGCGCGGCTGAAGGTTGGCGGTCCGGCCACCGCAAGCAACGGCTGGATCACCGAGTTCCTGGACTTCTGCGAGCAGAACAGCGTGCCGCTCGATTTCATCAGTACCCATCAATACCCCACCGACGCACTCGGCACCATCGGCGAAGACACGGAGACGGAGCTCGCCCACAGCAAGCGAAGCATTCTGCGCGAATGGGCACAGGAGACGCACCGCAACGCGCGCGGCAAGCCGGTGTACTACACCGAATGGAACTCGTCGTCCGATCCGCGCGATCACCTGCACGACGAGCCATATACCGCGGCCGTCATCGTCAAGACGATGATGGAGGCCACAGGACTCGTTGAGGGGTACAGTTTCTGGACATTCACCGACATCTTCGAAGAGAACTACATGCCGGCGACAGCATTTCAGGGTGGCTTCGGACTGCTGACGATGCAGGGAGTTCCCAAGCCGTCGTTTCGTGCCTTCGAGTTGCTGCACCATCTGGGGACAGAGATGCTGCCGGTCTCGGGCGAGCATCACACCGTGGATGTCTGGGTGGTGCGCGGCAGTACTTCGGTCACAGTCCTGTTGACGAACCATGTGTTGCCGCGGCACCGGATCCGGAGCGAATGTGTGCACATCGAGTTGACCGGGCTGCTTTCGCCGCGCGACGTGTACATCGAGCGCATAGACGACGACCATGCGAATGCGCGCAAGCTCTGGATCGAGATGGGCAGTCCGCCGCTACCCAGACCGCGCGATGTCGAACAGTTGCGCACGGCATCGCAGATCGTGCGCGAACCTCTGCACTGGAAGCAGGAGGGCGAGACGCTGCACATGGACGTCACGCTGCCGGCGCACGCGGTCGCCGCCATCACGGTGGAGCTGACACCGAGGCCGGGCCATGAAGCCACTCGATAGAGGAGTTGAGGGATGCTTGGCCCTGGATGAGGAACGCCAGCTTGGGTGACAGACCGATCGGTCCAGCGGAGCTGGACACGCTGCAGCGGGAAACTTTCAGCTACTTCGTCAAGCAATCGAACCCGGACAACGGGCTGATAGCCGACAAGACACAACCGGGCGCGCCGTCCAGCATCGCCGCTGTCGGGCTGGCACTGTCGTCGTATCCGGTCGGCGTGATGCGCGGATTCATGAGCCGGGCAGACGCCGCAGAGCGAACGCTCACGACACTGCGCTTCTTCGACAGAAGCGCGCAGAGTACTGAAACGGATGCCACCGGTTACAAGGGCTTCTATTATCACTTTCTGGACATGAAGAGCGGACGGCGTGCTCTCGAGTGCGAACTGTCCACCGTGGATACGGCGTTCCTGCTCGCCGGAATGTTGACCGCAGCCGCGTTCTTTCTCGAGGACACCAGCGACGAGCGCGAAATCCGCGCGCTTGCCGACAGTCTATACCGGCGCGCCGACTGGCAATGGGCGCAAAATGGCGGCGTGACCGTCTGCCAAGGGTGGCGGCCCGAGAGCAAATTCCTCGCGTATCGCTGGCAGGGTTATGATGAGGCGATGTTCCTGTATCTCCTCGGACTGGGTTCGCCGACCCATCCGCTTCCCCCGGAGAGCTACACTTCGTGGACGTCGAGCTATGAATGGCGAAGCATCTACGGTCAGGAGCTGCTGCATTCCGGACCTCTGTTCACGCACCAGATCACGCATCTGTGGTTCGACATGCGAGGCCTGCGCGACGAGTACATGCGTGGCAAGGACAGTGACTATTTCGAGAACAGTCGGCGGGCCACGCTCGTGCAGCAGCGTTATGCGATCGATAATCCGCACGGGTTCGCCGACTACGGCGAAAACTGCTGGGGAATAAGCGCGAGCGACGGACCAGGTCCCGGCGTGATGGAGATCGACGGCAAGCAGCGAAGTTTCTTCGACTACGTGGCGCGCGGCGTACCCGATGGGCCCGATGACGGCACGATCGCGCCATGGGCGGTGGTCGCGTCGCTACCCTTTGCGCCGGAGATCGTGCTGCCGACGCTCGACCATTTCATCAATCACGTAGACCTGAAGACCAAGGATCGCTGCGGCTTCAAGGCAACGTTCAATCCCACGCATCCGGCGAGAACCGAGAATCCGCTCGGCTGGGTATCGCCATGGCAGTACGGGCTGAATCAGGGTCCGATCGTGCTGATGATCGAGAACTATCGCAGCGGTTTGCCGTGGCTATTGATGCGAACTTCACCGTACGTGACTCGCGGTTTGCGACGCGCGGGCTTCGCGGGCGGCTGGCTTGACGCGCAGAACGCGAATGACTGACAGTGTCAGTGATTCCGTGGCGGAGTAAACTCTGTTCTCGAGTTGAAACGGTTAGGGAGAAGTAAATCGCACCCCCTCCCTCGATCATCAGGGTTTCGACGCCGAAGCGAACGGCGATCCGGTCGAGGG
>JALYYT010000042.1 GCA_030946285.1 Gemmatimonadota bacterium | reverse complement strand
GTGCTCACCAAGGAAGATTTCATCGCCATCATCCGCTACCTCATCGAGCTGCACGAGGGTCGCGGTGAAGTGGACGATATCGATCATCTGGGCAATCGCCGCATCCGCTCGGTCGGCGAGCTGATTGCGAACCAGTTCAGTGTCGGTCTGTCTCGCATGGCGCGCCTCGTCAAGGAGCGCATGTCCATCAACACTGATCCTGAAAAGATCTCGCTCGACGATCTCGTGAACGCACGCACCGTCTCGGCGGTGATCCAGGCGTTCTTCGGCTCATCGCAGCTATCTCAGTTCATGGACCAGACGAATCCGCTCGCGGAGTTGACGCACAAGCGTCGCCTCTCTGCCCTCGGACCGGGTGGTCTCACACGCGAGCGCGCGGGCTTCGAGGTGCGCGACGTGCACTACTCGCAGTACGGACGCATGTGCCCCATCGAGACGCCGGAAGGTCCGAACATCGGACTCATCACGTCGCTCGCAACGTTCGCGCGTGTCAACGATCTCGGCTTCATCGAGACTCCGTACTTCATCGTGAAGAACGGCAAGGTCACGAACGAGATCGCGTGGCTCGACGCAAACCGTGAGGAAGGCGCAATCATCGCGCAGGCGAACGCACCGCTCAATTCAGACGGAACGTTCGTGGACGAGCTCGTGCTCTGCCGTCAGGGTGGCGATGTGCCACTCTCGGCGCCAGACCGCATCGATTATATGGATGTGGCGCCGGAACAGCTCGTATCCATTGCCGCGGCACTCATTCCATTCCTCGAGCACGACGACGCCAACCGCGCGTTGATGGGCTCGAACATGCAGCGCCAGGCAGTACCTCTGCTCAATCCGCGTACGCCGATGTGCGGCACCGGACTCGAGGAGAAGGTCGCACGCGATTCGGGTGCCGTAGTCATAGCGCTCAGGTCGGGTGTCGTATCGAGCGTCACGGCCGACGAGATCGTTGTTGACGCCGATGACGCGAAGGAGAAGCCGAAGGGCGATCGCCCGCTCGCGCGACTCACTCAGCATGACCGGTACAAGATCAAGAAGTACTGGCGCACCAATCAGGACACCGCGATCAACCAGCGTCCGCTGGTCTACCGCGGCCAGACGGTGAACGCCGGCGACGTGCTCGCCGACGGTGCATCGACTGAACAGGGCCAGCTTGCGCTCGGCGCGAACGTCACGGTGGCGTTCATGCCCTGGTACGGCCACAACTTCGAAGATGCCATCGTGCTATCCGAGCGTCTGGTCAAGGACGACGTCTATTCGTCCATCCACATCCAGGAACTCGAGCTTCATGTCCGCGACACCAAGCGCGGTCAGGAAGAAATCACGAAGGAAATTCCGAACGTCGCCGAGGAGGCCCTGACGGACCTCGATGAGCGCGGAATCGTTCGCATCGGCGCGCACGTGAAGCCGGGCGACATCCTCGTCGGAAAGATCACGCCGAAGGGCGAGACGGAGCTTTCTCCTGAAGAGAAGCTGCTTACCGCGATCTTCGGCGAGAAGGCGAAGGACGTGAAGGATTCATCGCTCAAGGTGCCCCCAGGAATGGAAGGCGTCGTGATCGATGTCAAGATCTTCTCGCGGGTCGAGGATCAAGTGGTCGAGAAGGATCGCGGCGAGCGCATCGGAGAGATCCGGCGTGTCGAAGGACTCGAGAAGATCAGGGTCAACGCCGTGCGTGACGGTGAGCTGCTGGATCTGCTCGAGGGTCAGACGATCGCACTCGCGCTCAAGTCCGGTACCGTGGAGGAAGCGATTCCGCAGGGAACGAAGCTCTCCACCGAAATGCTCGACGAATTGAACTTCGCCTCACTCGATCTCAAGACGCTCCGTGTCGAGGACAGGGACGTCAATGAGCCCATGCGCGTCATCATCGACGCCGCTAACGACGAGAAGGCTAAGATCGAAGAGAAGGCTGAAGAGCGGATCGACCGTGTCCTGCAGCCGGATGAGTTGCCACCGGGCGTGATCCAGCTCGTGAAGGTTTACATGGCGGAGAAGCGCAAGATCTCCGTCGGCGACAAGATGGCCGGACGTCACGGCAACAAGGGCATCGTTGCCCGTATCGTGCCTGAGGAGGACATGCCGTTCCTTCCCGACGGACGGCCGGTCGACATCGTTCTCAACCCGCTCGGCGTACCGAGCCGTATGAACGTTGGACAGATTCTCGAGACTCACCTTGGGTGGGCCGCGAAGCTGCTCGGCTTCTACGCAAAGACGCCGGTGTTCCAGGGCGCGAAGGAGCGCGAGATCGGCATGCTGCTGAAGCTTGCCGCTCTGACGTGGGTACGTGACGCGCTGCAGCTGGGTGGCACGAACTTCAGGATGACGGACGACGAGATTCGTGCTCTGCTGGCGGATATTCAGCCGAAGACCGCTGAAGCATCGTTGCGTACGGAGCTGTTGTCCGACGCGACGTTGAACGATCTCAGCGCGAAGGGTCGTAGCGCCGGAACGAAGGCGATATTCAGCCGGGTTCGCGAATTCGTTGCTTCGACAACGCGAGACCTGGTGGCGCGTGAAGAGCTCGAGCTCGACACTTCGCTCGACTTCCACAAGGCGGCGATGCACGACGAGGATTACACCGAGTCGCATCGCTCCTCGTTCGAGTCGCAGATCAGCAGCATAGAGAAGCAGCGGGGGGCGGGTCAGCCCTCGATGCTTCGAAACCTGGAGCTTTCCGCGCTGGCGACCACGCTGGAGTCGAAGGACTTCGACGTGGACGCGGCTGCGACCGAGCTCATCCGTCTGGCGGGCATCACGCCGGGTGGAAAGGTCAGGCTGCGTGACGGCCGGAGCGGCGAGACGTTCAACTCGCCTGTCACGGTCGGAACGATCTACATGCTGAAGCTCTCGCACCTGGTGGACGACAAGATCCACGCACGCAGCATCGGACCGTACTCACTCGTCACGCAGCAGCCGCTTGCCGGAAAGGCGCAGTTCGGTGGCCAGCGTTTCGGAGAGATGGAAGTGTGGGCGCTCGAGGCATACGGAGCAGCGCACACGCTGCAGGAAATCCTCACGGTCAAGTCGGACGACGTGAACGGTCGAAGCAAGGTGTACGAAGCAATCGTGAAGGGACAGAACCTGCCGGAGCCGGGAACGCCGGAATCGTTCAACGTGCTCGTGCAGGAGCTGAAGGCGCTTGGTATCCACGTTCGCATGGGTGCCAACGAATCCGGGTTCGCCGCCCGGATGAACGCCGAGCGTGACGGCCTCATGGCTGCTGACAGCAATGGAAGCGGCAACGGGAGCGGGAGCAACAATGATTGATTTTCGCAATTCGCGCGAGACGCGCGCATCAGCGTTCGATTACATCCAGGTCCGGATCGCCTCGCCAGAGGAGATCCGTGGCCCGAAGGATCCCAAGGAGCGCGAGCGGTTGGCAATGGCCGGCCTGCGCGACTGGTGGTCATGGGGCGAGGTACTCAAGCCCGAGACAATCAACTACCGCTCGTTCAAGCCAGAGAAGGACGGCTTGTTCTGTGAGCGCATCTTCGGTCCCGTAAAGGACTGGGAGTGCCACTGCGGGAAGTACAAGCGCATACGCTATCGCGGCGTGATCTGCGACCGTTGCGGTGTCGAGGTGACCCTGAGCCGCGTTCGTCGCGAGCGCATGGGCCACATCGAGCTCGCCGTACCCGTCGCGCACATCTGGTTCTTCAAGACGCTGCCGTCACCGATGGGTAACCTCGTCGACCTGACGCTGCGTGATCTCGAGAAGGTCATCTACTACTCGAACTACGTCGTCATCGACAAGGGCGAGCAGGAAGTCGACAACAACCAGCTCCTCGACGAGGACGAGTACCTCAACCTGAAGACGAAGGCGAAGGAAGAGGGCGACACGGCCTTCCTC
>JALYYT010000036.1 GCA_030946285.1 Gemmatimonadota bacterium | reverse complement strand
TCAGGAAGTCCATCAGGATGAACTGGCCCAGCGTCATTGTGTTGGTGAAATATGCCTTGCCCTTCGCGATCGCGGACACTCGCTTCACGAATTCGACCAGAGCCCGGTCGCGCGCTAGCATGAACGTGTTGATCACGATCCCCGAGCGTCTGCAGTCCGCGACTTCTCGCAGCGTCTCGTTCACGACGTTCATGTCCAGACCCATCGAGTTCTTGTAGATCTGACCATCGGGCAGCGTCAGCGCGCTCGGCTTTCCGTCGGTGATCATCACGATCTGCCGCATGTCCTTCTTCTGCGACATCAGGATGCGCCGGGCAAGCTTCAACCCTTCGGCGGTATTGGTGTGATACGGTCCGACCTGCGCTCGCGCCAGCTCGGAGATGGGAATTTCCTCCGCAGAATCATGAAACAGCACGATCCTGATGGTGTCGCCCGGGAACTGGGTGCGAATGAGATGGGTTAGCGCAAGAGCGACCTTCTTGGCCGGCGTGAAGCGGTCCTCGCCGTACAGAATCATCGAGTGCGACGTATCCAGCATCAGCACCGTAGCGCAGGACGACCGGTACTCGGCCTGGTGCACCATGAGATCGCCGTAATCCAGATCCATGGGCACGCTGAGCGATCCCGTACGCGCCATCGAGCGCTTGAGAGTCTCGTTCACGTCCAGGTTCAGCACATCGCCGAACTCGTATTCCTTGCTCCATCCGTCGGACTCGATGCCGGTGGACAGGTACGGCGTGTCGTGGCTCCCGAAGCTGGACTTGCCGAGTGAGCTCATGATGTGCCGGAGAGCCTTGTAGCCAAGGAAATCCACACCCTTGTCGGTGAGATTGAACTGGACCGACTTTGACGCCGCGTGCGACAGACTGCCTTTTCCCTCCACGGCCTGATGGCCGGCCGGCATCTGGGGCGGCGCTTCGAGGTTGAGGTAGCCTTCCTTCGTGAGCCGTTCGATGAGCTCGTCGAGGAACTTCGCGAGCTTCTCCTGGGCTTCCTCGTCGCCGTTGCCACGCATGGCCTCGAGCATTTCCGGCGTGAACTGCCCGCTCTCGATCATTGCGTCCAGAATCGCCTGGCGGAGCGCGTCGAGCGAACGGTCGGCGTCCTCGCCGGTCATGCCCCAGTAGGGATGGAAGTTCTCGCCGCCGGCGAAGCCGGACTGGAGCAGGAAGTCCGCCATCTTGTCCAGCAGGGACTGGAGGTCCACCGCGTCGGCCATCTCCGGGCTGAACCTGGAGTATGTATGGAACCGCATGTGTGAATTATACACCCGGTACCCGATACATTTCCCGCGTGGAGACGCGAGGCCGAACCAATCCATTCCGACCACTCGTTCACCGGAATTTCCGGATCTTCTGGAGCGGTCAGACGCTCTCGCTGATCGGGACGTGGATGCAGGCGGTGGGCGAAGGGTGGCTGGCGTTGCAGCTCTCGAACAGCGCTCTGCTGGTGGGTGTGGTAGCCGGCGCGTCGTCGCTCCCCGTTCTGCTTCTGTCACTGTACGGCGGAGTGGTCGCCGACCGGAACGACAAGCTCAAGCTCGTTCGCATCGCGCAATCGCTGCTGCTGGTGCAGGCGTCGGCGCTCTGGTGGTTCACCGCGAGCGGGCGTCTCACGATCCACTGGCTCATAATTCTCGCGACGCTGAACGGCCTGATCAGCGCGTTCGAGATACCGGCGCGGCAGAGCTTCATCGTCGAGCTGGTTGGTCGCGAGGATCTGGTGGATGCGATCGCGCTCAACTCTGCGGGCTTCAACCTGGCGCGCGTGATCGGTCCGTCGGTCGCCGCGATTGTAATTGGCACGCTCGGCGCGAAGTGGTGCTTCGCGCTCAATTCGATGAGCTATCTGGCTGTGCTGGCGGGATTGTTCATGATCCGTGTACCGGCGTGGAAGCGTGCAGCGGCGACGATGTCACCGGTGCAGGGACTGCTGGAAGGGTTCCACTACATGCGCGACACGCCGCTCGTGAACGTGCTCGTGCGCGTTGTGGGAGTACAGGCGATATTCGCGCTGCCGTACCTGGCGATGATGCCGGTTGTCGCGCAGAACGTGCTGCATGCGGGGGCGACCGGGTACGGTGTGCTGCTCACGTGCGTGGGAATTGGCGCACTGACAGGCGCGCTGTCACTCGCGGCGCTGGGGCAGCGGTTCGCGCGCGGATGGCTATTCGTGCTGTCCACGTACGGATTCTCGGGCGGGATCATCGTCTTCTCGTTCATGCACAGTCTGCTGCCGGCGGCGTTGATGCTGGTGATCGTCGGTTTCGCAATGATGATCAGCGGCGCGCTCGCGAACGGTCTGATGCAGGCGATCGCGCCGGATGAGCTTCGCGGACGGGTCGTGTCGGCGTATGTGTTCGTCGCCGTGGGGCTGGTGCCGATCGGGTCGTTCATCTCCGGCGCGCTGGCGCGGTACATAGGTGTGGACTGGGCGCTTGGCGGATGCGCGGTGGTGGTGCTCGGGTATTCGGCGTGGGCGTTCTCCAGGTACCCGGCGCTGCGCACGGTACGTTGATGACTATCCCTTTAACACGCTATTCTTGAGACAGCAGCAGTCGTTCGCAACTTTCAATCAATTCGTTCAATGCGCATCGCAATCGGATCGGATCACGCCGGCTTTCGTTACAAGGAAATGTTCAGAGCACATCTGACGGAGCTTGGTCACCAGGTGACGGATTTCGGGACTAACTCGGAGGCATCGGTGGACTATCCATTGTACTGTCATCCGGTGGCAGTCGCCGTCGCGAATGGCGACGTCGAGCGCGGTATAGTGCTGGGCGGATCCGGAAATGGCGAAGCGATGGTCGCGAATCGAGTGAAAGGTGTGCGTGCGGCGCTGTGCTGGAATGTTGAGTCAGCGGAACTGGGTCGTCGGCATAACGACGCGAACGTTCTGTCGGTGGGTGAGCGGATGGTCTCCGAAGAGCTCGCGATTCAGATACTCGATACGTGGCTTGTGACTCCGTTCGATGGCGGACGGCATCAGCGGCGGATCGAGGAGATAGACGAGTTGTCGTGATGGGGTCGAAGACGAGGCAACTTGCTTGTTGAGCGCCGCATGACCGCTTGCGTCGCTGGCGCGGCCGTGGCTGCTGCGGCGCCGAGCGTCGGACCCTGGCTGGTCAGACGCGAAAACCCTGCATCCTCGTGGCGTGTCGAACGATGCGTGGCGCGAAACCTGGGCGACGGGGAGAGGTGAGATGATACGGCGATCGAAGGGCTGGTTCATCGCGACGCTGTTGTTCTGCGTGGTCAACGCTGCTGGTGTGGCGATGGCCGCAATGATGCGCGAGGTCGTTCACACCGCGACGCATGTAGCGTTGCTCGTCGCTGGCGTGTATGGATTGCGATATATCTGGTACATGGGGATGCCGCCGGAGCGCGATGTGATGCGGCCAGCGGAGCTGGATGGGAAGCTGACGCATCTCGAGGTATCGTTGCAGGATGCGGCGATGAGGGTGGACCAGATGGGGAAGGGGCAGAGGGAGATCAATGAGTTTTTCGCGGGTGCAGCGACGCCGGCGGTGCGGCGCGCGGAGACGCATGCACGGGTTGCGAAGTCGGGGGACGAGTAATGTTCGCAGGAGCATCCTCCATCCAATGAAGAAAATCGGATTTCTTTCCTTCGGCCACTGGACACCGTCGTCGCAGTCGCAAACACGGTCTGCCGCGGATGCGTTGCTGCAATCCATAGGTCTCGCCGTTGCCGCCGAGTCGCTCGGAGCGGACGGTGCGTACTTCAGGGTACACCATTTCGCCCGGCAACTGGCGTCTCCCTTTCCGCTCCTGGCAGCGGTTGGCGCGAGGACCAGTCGGATCGAGATCGGCACTGCGGTCATCGACATGCGCTACGAAAATCCGTTCTACATGGTTGAGGATGCCGGGGCGACAGATCTCATCGCAGGCGGCCGGCTCCAGCTCGGGATCAGTCGCGGCTCGCCGGAGCAGGTGATCGACGGCTGGCGGCATTTCGGTTACAGTCCGGCCGACGGACAGAGCGATGCCGACATGGGAAGGCGCCACGCGGAAGCATTTCTCGAATTGTTGCGCGGTGAAGGGTTCGCGCAGCCGAACCCGCGACCGATGTTCGCGAATCCGCCCGGCCTGCTGCGCATCGAACCGCATTCGAACGGACTGCGCGACCGCATCTGGTGGGGGGCCGGATCAAACGCAACGGCCGTCTGGGCGGCGAAGCTCGGCATGAATTTGCAGAGCTCGACCCTCAAGGACGATGAGACCGGCGAGCCATTCCACGTTCAGCAGGCCGCGCAGATCCGCGCGTTTCACGCTGCGTGGAAAGATGCGGGGCACGCCCGCGAGCCGCGTGTCTCCGTCAGTCGCAGCATCTTTCCGCTCGTGAGCGACACAGATCGCGCATACTTCGGGCGTGAGAGCGCAGATGCAGACCAGATCGGCAACATCGATGAGAAGACGCGCGCGATATTCGGTCGGAGCTATGCCGCAGAGCCAGACGTGCTGGTCGAGCAGCTCCGGAGCGACGAGGCGATCGCTGCGGCCGACACACTTCTCCTGACGGTCCCCAATCAACTTGGCGTGGACTACGTTGCACACGTCATTGAGGCAATCCTCACGCACGTCGCACCGGCGCTCGGCTGGCGCTGAAGAAGCGAAGTTGCGGTCGACCCGCGAGAAAACCGCCCGCGAACGCGACAGTGCGCCTCCTGAGTGCCGCCGCAACGTGTCAATTTGCACCCGTCCACCCATGCTCCCGCCCGTCGATGAAAACCACGATCACATGCATAGCGCTCCTCCTGTCTACCGGTACCGCCGCAGCTCAGAGTCGCAACCTTCCGCCAGCCAGTGACCGCGCCCTTGCGCGCGACATCTACAAGGAGATGATCGAGACAAAGCCCGGCTTCACCGCCGGCGCGACGGAGCCCGCCGCTATCCGCTTTCGCGGACGCGATGAGCGTCTTGGTGTGCGGTCGTTCTACGAGGGTGATCAGTTTCTGTACGAGCTGCTGAAGCGGCTTTCGTCGTGATCCCGCTCGCTTCCTGCTTCCCGCTATGAAGCCTCTCGAGCGACTGGGAGAAGCGCGGACTCCAAATGGGACTGTACTCGCACTGTATCGGCATGACGGCGCGTACCTGATTCGTGCCGACGGCGTGGAACTCATGTCCACACGTCGTCATCTTTCGGAAGACCGGCTGGCAGAAGTCGCCTGCGCGCCGATCAGCACTCGCGCGG
>JALYYT010000034.1 GCA_030946285.1 Gemmatimonadota bacterium | reverse complement strand
CCGGGCCGGCGGTAGAAGGCTTCAGCCAGACGCATCGCGATCAGCGCCCGGTACCCGGCGGGGTCGAGCGACGGATCGCTACGGCCGACTTCAACTCCGTCCCGGGTCGTCAGGTCCATCCAGTTGTCCGTGGTGACCTGATCGGCGTAGCGTGACCGGCCTGTGTAAGCCAGCACTAGTCTGGTGCGACCGAGGACGGTAACCGGCGACGCCAGTCTGCCACCCATCATGGTCGAGAACAGTGCAGTGTCCGCCAGAGCCACGACGTCGGGAATGCGTCCGAGTTCCACGATCTTGCGCACGGTTTCCACTGAGCCCGCGTTTTCCTGCCGCGGTTCGACGTTGTTCCGGCGGGCAAAGGAGTCGAGCGCCTGGCGCAGCGGAAGCGCGAGCGCTCCGGCGTTGAATACGGCAATCGTGGCGCGCCCTTCGCGGGCGGCGCAGGCCCCGAGGCATGCCGTCATCGCGCCCATCATCGCGCCCGTCATGGCGGCGCCCAGTGCAGTTCGGAGTAGCCGATTCATCGATTGTCGGGTAACATACCTGAGTTGCACCGTAACATGGAGCTGGCAATGGCGACGACGTTGGGCCACGACAACAAGGCATCTACCGCCGGACTCACGACGACTCGCGCGCCGTTCATCGAGGATGCCCGTGCACACGGGCATCTGTACATCGAGCAGCCTTATGAATTGTACAGCGCGGAGAACCACGAGGCCTGGCGGCAGCTGTTCGCCCGCATGACCGATCGCTGGGAGAAATACGCGAACCCGCGATTTCTGCAGGGCGTTGAGACTCTGTGCCTCGACCCCAACGCCGTCCCGCGTCTCGAAGACGTCAACAAGTTCATGGCTCCGCGGACTGGGTTCAAGGCTAAGGCCGTGAGCGGCTACGTGCCGGCGTATCTCTTCTTTGATTCACTGCGGAAGCGCGAGTTCCCCACCACGATCACGATTCGCGATGCCGAGCGGCTGGATTACCTCCCCGAGCCGGACATCTTCCACGACATCGCCGGTCATGTTCCGATGCACACCGACCCGGCGTTCGCCGACGCACTATCCCGCTTTGGAGAAGTCGCGCAGACGGCCGTGCAGATCGTGAAGCGGATCAAGGATGCGGACGAGCAGGTCCGGCGCACCACGAGCATCATGAAGGCGCTTGCGCGCTTCTTCTGGTTCACGATCGAGTTCGGGCTCATGCGGGCTCCGGACGGCAAAGGGGTAAAGGCCTACGGGAGTGGCCTGCTTTCTTCCTACGGAGAGCTCCAGCACAGCGTCGAGTCGCCGATCGTGCAACGCTATCCGATTCAGCTGGAATGGGTGATCAACCAGTACTTCGAAATCGACCACTACCAGCCGCTGCTCTTCGTTGTCCACTCCTTCGAGCATTTATTCGAGCAGGTGGGCGTGCTCGAGGACTGGATGAAGCGCGGCCTCCTCGACAACGTCTCCCCCGGCGAGCCCGGACTTTCGGAGCTGGACGTGCGCAGTTTCATTGACGCGTCGGTATAGGAATACACTCGGCAATTGACCGGATCACGCGAGCGGATCAAGGTTGTAGTCGTCGAGGACGACGAGATTGCACGGCTCATCGCCAGTCGTATCAGGGACATCATCGAGGACCGACGCAGAACAGGCACGCGCGCCGTTCTTGGACTTGCGACAGGAAGTACGCCGATAGGGATCTATCGCGAGCTGATCCGCATGCACCGCGAGGAGAAGCTGGACTTCTCCGACGTCGTGACGTTCAATCTGGACGAGTATTTCGGTCTTTCGCCGGACGACATCCACAGCTATCACCGTTTCATGTGGGAGAATCTCTTCGCCCACGTCAACATACTCCGCGACAACGTTCACATTCCGCGCGGTCACATCGCGCGTGACGACGTTGCAGCGGAATGTGCGCGCTACGAGCAGGCGATCGCCGACGCGGGCGGAATCGATCTGCAGTTGCTTGGGATCGGCAAGACGGGTCATGTGGGCTTCAACGAGCCCGGATCGGGCGAGGATTCGAGGACACGGCTCGTAACGCTGGACACCGTGACCCGGCGCGATGCGGCCGCGGATTTCTTTGGTGAGGAGAACGTTCCCACCGAAGCCGTGACGATGGGTGTAGCGACGATTCTCGCCGCGCGCGAGATCGCGCTCGTGGCGACAGGCGAGCACAAGGCGGCGATCGTCAAGCGCGCGGTCGAAGGCGAGCCGAGCCCGGACGTCGCCGCGACTTACGTGCAGGACCATCCCCACACCACATTCTTCGTCGATCCCGCGGCGGCAGCCGACCTCACGCGTGTCGCAACCCCGTGGCTGGTTTCCGAGGTGCGCTGGACGCGTGATCGTCGCATCGACGCGGTGATCTGGCTGAGCAGAAAGACGGCGAAGTCAGTGCTCAAGCTGGATACGCACGACTATCGGGAAAATCATCTCAGCTCGCTGGTAGCACTCTACGGCTCTGCCGGTCCGCTCAACGGCGAAGTGTTCAACGCGCTCGTCGCCAAGATTCGCGGCAGGAGCAAGCTGCCGCACGAGAAGCGGATAATCGTATTCTCGCCGCATCCGGACGATGATGTGATTTCGATGGGCGGCATGCTCCACAAGCTGCACCAGAACGGCAACGACATCGTCGTGGCTTACCAGACTTCGGGCAACATCGCCGTTTTCGACCACGAGGTCCGGCGTTATCTGGGTTTCGTGGGCCGCATGGATCGTGATTTCAATATCGACGACGCATCGATGCGGCAGGTGGTACAGGACGCGGAGTTCTTTCTGGCGAACAAGGCGCCGGGACAGGTGGACACGGCCGAGGTGCAGGCGATCAAGCGGGCAATTCGGGAAGCCGAGGCAGTATCAGCGATCGAGAGCTTCGGCATGAAGCGCGAACAGGCGCGCTTCCTGAACCTTCCCTTCTACCAGACCGGAAAGGTACACAAGGCTCCGGTCGGCGCTGAAGACGTCGCAATTACGCTGGAGCTGCTCGAATCGCACCGGCCCGAGATCATCTTCGTTGCCGGTGATCTTTCGGATCCGCACGGAACACACAGAATGTGTCTGGAGGTCGTCGAGCGGGCGCTCACCGAATACTCGGGCACTGTCCCCGAGATCTGGTACTACCGGGGCGCCTGGCAGGAGTGGACTGTGGCCGCGGCCGACGTGCTCGTTCCGTTATCCAAAGAGGAACTGCGTGAGAAGATTCTCGCCATCTTCAAGCACCAGAGCCAGAAGGACCGCGCTCCGTTCCCCGGGCAGGACGAGCGCGAGTTCTGGCAGCGCGTAGAGGACAGAAACCGCGGCACCGCCGCCCTCGTGGATGGGCTCGGACTTCCCGAGTACTACGCAATGGAAGCGTATGTCGTCCGCCGGAACGGCGAGCCCATCGCCGCGCCAACCGTACCGACGAGCGCACTCGGCGACTCGCCAGCGCGTTAGACACCCACCAGCCGATTAATGCAACGCAACTCGAAAACGTTCATCGCGATGTCACTCGCGGCATTCGCAACCGCAGCATGCGCGAGCGGCACGAGTACGATCGCACAGAGCGCCGCAGTGCAGCCACCGCGCGAGCGTATGATTCTCGCGCCGCCAATGGGATTGTCGCCTTCGCTTCCCTTTCGACTGGATTCACTGCTGCAGGCAGCGGTCAGGGACAGTGTCGCACCTTCTAT
>JALYYT010000005.1 GCA_030946285.1 Gemmatimonadota bacterium | reverse complement strand
CATCGTGCGCGAAGCACCACCAACCATGAAGCTCAAGCCTGCACGAGCCGAATAGTTGTACGTCTTGAAATCACCCAGCGGGTAATCGACGAGCCCGTCAACGCGCAGAGCGATGCGGTTCGCGAGTCCGAGACGGAATCCAACGAGGCCTTCCGGACCGAACGAGTAGGAAGCGTACGGTGCGCCTGCATTGTCGCTGCGATGGAAGCTCGAGCGCACTGCACCCGCACCGATGATGAACTGACTACGCGCGAATACTGGAATGTTGTAGTTCAGGCGCAGCGAGAAATTGCCGTTGTCATACGGGATACCAGCACCCTGCGGGTGTGCAGCAACCGTCTTCGGATTCACATACGATCCGTCGCCTTCAACTTCCCAGTTACGGGTGAGGAAGACACCGGCTCCGCCGCCGTATCCCTTGTTGTCAGAGAAACCGGTAGAGAAGTTCAGCTTGCTGTCATAGTGATTCCAGGAACCGAACGCCTTGATCTCGAGCGTTCCAGGAAGCGGCTGCGGCTGATCATCCCACCAGTCGAAGTGCGCTGGCGCAGTTGCGCCGTCGCCCATGAGCGATGCGAAGTCAGGCATGACTTCGAGACCCGCCTGGAAGCGGTAGTTCTTCGTGCTGGGCGAGGACGGCATGTAGTCCGCGATCGCGTCGCCACGAAGTGCTACAGCATCACCAAGCATGATGCGGAGACCGAGATCGCCGGACACGCCGTAGTGATACGTGTAATAGTTACCGGTTCCGATCACATCGTTATGGTAGGGCGAGAGAACGCCACCGGCACCGATGAGGATAGAGGAACGGCCGTACACCGGGATCCCGTAAACGAGACGGGCTGCGATCGGGCCGTACTTGATTGGAGCACCTGCCGTAGGAGCTTCGGTGTATGCTGCTTCTGCTTCAAGGTCCCAGTTCGGCGCGATGAACGCACCGATGCGACCGCCATAACCAAACTTGTTGCCGGTGATTCCTGCGCCGGTGGTACCACCGGTCTTCAGGGAACCGTCAAAGATCGTGTACTGCCCGAAACCGCCTAGCAACAGAGTGCCGGGCTGTTGTGCAGCCGCGACTCCTCCGTAAAGCAAGGCCGCTGCGGCGCAGACGGACCAACGCTTAGATAACATCGTGAATCTCCTTGGGATGGAGGAATGACAGTGAGTCGGAGCCGGTATTGCTCGACGTGCTCGCTACCGGCAGAATGCATGCCGCCCCATGTGGACGCCACGCGCGGGCCCGACTCGACGCCCGCATACATCGCCGTGAAACTTACCGATCAGTCGTCCAAATGCTAGTAACACACGCATCTCTTAGCGTATTAAACATCTGTCTGACCAACCCGGGAGACCTTCCCGTGATGTTGCGGCGGTGAAGTGCAATTCTGACGCCATAGGCGCTCCAGAAACAGTTTCAGCGTCTTGCCCCAGGAATGAGCTTGCGCCACCACCTCAATGCGCGCTCACGTTTCAATCCGCTCGCCGCCGCCGACTCCCATGCAGCCCGCATCTCTCCGGCGTCCGCGAATCTGTCCGCCGGACGGGGCGCCAGCCCGGTGCGGATCCATTCGGCGACAGGCGTCGCAAGCTCCGAAAGGTGGGTCCGCTCACCCAGCTGCTGCGCGATCACGCTCTGGGCATCGGGACCCCGGAACGGGAGCTGGCCTGTGAGCACATAGGCGACCACAGCCGCGAGGGAAAAACAGTCGCCGCTGGGCCCCTGAGGCTCACCCAGCAGCTGCTCAGGAGACGAGAATTCGATCGTCCCGCCTTCGGACGCCGACTCCTGGCCGAGCACGTGGGCGATGCCGAAGTCGGTGAGCCGCCAGCGGTGGTACCGGTCAATCAGCACGTTTTCAGGCTTGAGATCGCGGTGCACAACTCCGATGGCGTGAGCAGCGCTCAACCCGTCCAGAATCAGATCGACGTTGGGCGCGACATCTTCCAGACTTCGTGCGCCCCGCCGCGCGACCAGCTGCGCGACGGATCCACCTTCAGCAAGCTCCATCGTGTACCAGGACAGCCCGCTCCGGCCGTCCCAGTCGTAAATCGGGACGATGGCAGGGTGCGCGAGCTGGGCTGCGAGACGAGCTTCGTGCCAGAAGGCGTTCACCGCTTCGGAATTGCGCGCGATGTGGGGATGCAGAACCTTGAGCGCAACTTCCCGCTCCAGCGCCAGATCACGCGCGCGCCAAACCGTGCCGAATCCGCCCGCACCCAGCTTGGAGAGTATCTCGTAGTCGAATCCGACCGCCTGCCTCACCCGCGATTCGCTTGCGTCGTCCTCGCCGGCAATCTCGCTCTCGATGTTCTCCGCGACCGGAACGGAGACGCTGGAGCTCTCGCCATAACCTCGCTCGGAAGCGCGAATCATCGCGCCGATCGACTCGAACCGGTACTCCGGGTCGGGGAGGAGCGCCCTGTCAATCGCGACCGCCGCAGATTCGGGCGTCTCTGGCCGGAGCAGCTTGACGGGCGGGGTATCATGCGCAGGCGGGGCTTCGCCGGTCAACAGCGCGAAGCACGTCGCGGCAAGTTGCCACTGGTCGGTGGACGGGGTCGGACTCCACAATCCGTC
>JALYYT010000004.1 GCA_030946285.1 Gemmatimonadota bacterium | reverse complement strand
AAGGACTCAGCTCGGAACCGGCCCAGGAGCGATACACACTGTGGAGCACGTTCTGTCTGCAGTCGCGGCACTCGAGCTCGACGACCTTCTCATAGACATGAGCGGTCCCGAGCCTCCGATTCTCGACGGGAGCTCGGCGCCTTTCTACGATGCGCTGACAGATGCCGGAATCGTGGAGCAGGCAGGTGAACCCAGCTATTTGACGCTCACCGAGCCGTTACGTGTGATCGATGGCGAGTCGGTTTATGAAGCGCACCCGGCTGAGGATCTCTCGCTCGAAGTAACCATAGACTTCCCGCATCCGGTTATCGGACGGCAGGCTGGGCGTTATGTTGTGGGACGCGAAAGCTACCGGGACCAGCTGGCCGCGGCGCGTACTTTCGGCTTCGTGAACGAAGTCGAGGAACTCAGGTCGAAGGGCCTGATACGGGGCGCGTCGACGGACAACGCAATCGTTCTCGACGACGTAGGCGTCGTGGACAACGAGCTCCGCTGGGAGGATGAGTTCCTCCGTCACAAGGCGCTCGACTGCCTGGGAGATATCGCGCTGTCTGGCGCGCGCGTCCGGGCCAGAATCGTGGCTGTGAAGCCGAGTCATCGCGGGACGGTGACACTGGTACGTGAGATGGTGCGCGCGGGAATGCGTTCGCGCGCCGCCAAGGAGGGGGAGAAGACCATGGCTGGAACAATGTCCATCGAAGAGATCATGAAGGTGCTTCCGCACCGTTATCCGTTTCTTCTGATCGACCGGATCATCGAGATAGAGGGACGCCAGCGGATCGTGGGACTGAAGAACGTGACGATCAACGAGCCGTTCTTTCAGGGTCACTTTCCCGGGCATCCCATCATGCCGGGAGTACTCATCATCGAGGCGATGGCGCAGGTGGGCGGGATGCTGCTCATGGGCGGACTCGAATCGGCGGAGCAGAAGGTCGTCTACTTCATGTCACTCGATAACGTTCGGTTCAGGAAGCCCGTGAAACCGGGCGACCAGATTCGCTTCGAACTCGACGTGATACAGATTCGCGGTGCAGTGTGCAAGATGCGCGGTGTCGCCAAGGTGGATGGAGAACTCGTAGCCGAGGCGGAGATGGCGGCCATGGTGCGCGACCGATGACGGCGCGAATTCATCCGACCGCGATCGTATCCTCTTCCGCCGAGCTTGGCAACGATGTCGAGGTCGGGCCCTTCGCAATCATCGGCGATGAGTGTGTCATTGGCGACGGCTCCGTGGTTGCGGCGCGTGCGACGCTGGAGCGTTTCGTAACCCTCGGCCGCAACGTGAAGATCGGGATCGGCAGTGTGCTTGGCGGCGATCCGCAGGATCTCAAGTTCAAGGGCGAGCGCACCACGGTCGAGATCGGCGACAATACTGTGGTTCGAGAGTACGCGACGATCAATCGTGGGACATCACAGTCGTTCAGAACCTCTGTCGGTCCCAACAGCTTCGTCATGTCGTACGTTCATCTCGCGCACGACTGTCACGTGGGTGAGGGAGTGGTGCTCGCCAACATGGTTCAACTTGCGGGCCACGTGACTGTAGAGGACCGTGTGATACTGTCCGGCGTCACGGCGGTGCACCAGTTCACGCGGATCGGACGTAACGCGATCGTGGGTGGCTGCTCACGGGTGTCCAAGGATGTGCCGCCGTTCGTGAAGGCCGTTGGTAATCCAATGAAGCTGTACGGGTTGAACTCGATAGGGCTGCAGCGCAATGGCTTTTCCGCGGAGACCATTCTGGAGCTCAAGCGAGCCTACCGGCTGTTGTTCCGGTCTGATCTGAACATTGCGCAGGCGGTGGAGCGTGTAACGGCGGAAGTCGAACAGATTCCGGAAGTCGTGCAACTGGTTGAGTTCGTCGAGGCGAGCCAGCGCGGAGTCGCGATTTGAATCCAGTGCGCGTGGGCGTCGTCGGCGCTGGCGCGCTGGGCTACCACCATGTCCGGCTTCTCAGGGAGATGCCGGAGTTCAGATTGTCGGGATTCTTCGAGAGCCGTGCCGACCGCGCGGCGCAGGTCGCCTCGGAGCTCGATGTCCCGTCATACAGAGATCTCGACACGCTCCTCGACGACGTTGATGCTATAACCATCGTAGTTCCGACGCCGCGGCACTTCGAAGTCGCGAGCAAGGCGCTGGCGAAGGGGAAGCATGTGCTTATCGAGAAGCCGATAACAGCGACGGTCGAAGAGGCGGATGAGCTGCTCGACATCGCGAAGCGGACCGGCGCTCTGATTCAGACAGGCCATGTGGAGCGTTTCAACCGTGCTGTGCGCGCGGCACTCCCCCACGTGAATCAGCCACGATTCATCGAAAGCGACCGGCTCGCACCGTTCAACGTGCGCGGATCCGACGTGGCGGTGGTCCTGGATCTGATGATCCATGACATCGATCTCATTCTGACTCTGGTGAATTCCGGCGCGGCGAACATCGCAGCGGTGGGGATTCCCGTGCTTACGCCGACGGTGGACATCGCCAACGCACGCATCACGTTCGAGTCCGGGGCAGTGGCGAACATCACGTCGAGTCGCATATCGCGTGAGCGTGTCAGAAAGGTTCGTATCTTCCAGCCGAGCGGATACCTGTCGCTCGATCTGGCGGCTGGCAATGGCGAGTTCTTCAAGTTGAAGAAGGCGGGCGATCTCCAGGCGCTGGTCGCGAGCGGTGGAACGCCGGACCTGTCGGAATTCGTGGAGCGCGTCCCCCTGGAGGCGGCGGAAGGCGAGCCGTTGCGACTCGAGTTCGAGAGCTTTGCCGCGGCGCTGTCCGGTGAAGCCCCGCTCGTGGTGAGCGGCGCCGACGGCCGGCGCGCGCTGGCGGTAGCGCTTCGCATCGTGAAGGACATCGAGCTCAACGCCCCCTCGCTTCGTGCGTGAGATAATGTTCGTCGCTGGGGAGGCTTCCGGCGACATGCACGCGGGTGGCGTCGCCGCGCGTCTGCGCGAGATCCGTCCTGATCTCGCGTGCGTTGGCGTGGGAGGCGACCAGATGCGCGCGAGCGGCGTCGCGATAACGCGCGACCATTCGGAGCTCGCAGTGATGGGATTCGCGGAAGTGCTGAAGCACATCCCGAAACACGCCGCGCTTCTGCGCGAATTGCGACGGCGCCTGGATTCCGGAAAGGTCGGCGCCGTCGTTCTGGTCGATTACCCCGGCTTCAACATGAAGGTCGCCGCGGCTGCGAAGAAGGCGGGTGTTCCGGTGCTGTACTACGTCACGCCGCAGGTGTGGGCATGGGGAGCTGGCCGGCTCCCGAAGCTCGCCCGGCTCGTGACCAAAGCCGCCGTGATTCTGCCGTTCGAGGAGCCGTTGCTCGAGGGATATGGAATCGATGCCACGTTTGTCGGTCATCCCTTGCTCGACCGCGCCGGCACGCTTGCCACGCGCGAGGAAGCCAGGCAGCGACTGGGTATCGAGGCGAACGAACAGGTTCTCGCACTGTTTCCGGGAAGTCGCGCGCAGGAAATAGCGCGACATTACGAGCCGTTCATGGCGAGCGCTCGCGAGATGGTGACCCGGCATCCTGGCCTGAGAGTGATCGTGCATGCAGCAGCGTCGGTTGACCTTGCCGGCAGGGAAGGCGATTTCGAGATCGTTCGGGGCAAGTCGTTCGATCTATTTCGCGCGGCCGACGTCGCTCTATGCAAGAGCGGCACGACTACACTGGAGGCGGCCATCGCGCAGTGTCCGATGGCAGTTGCGTACCGCACGGGAGCGATATCGTATGCGATCGCTCGGCGTGTGGTGCGCATACCGTACATCGGTCTTGTGAACGTTGTCGCCGGAAGGGAAATCGCGAGGGAGTTCGTGCAGGGCACTCTCGAGGCCAATGCGGTAGCGGACGAGCTGAGCAGGCTGCTGGAAGACACGGCATACCGCGACGCGCAACGGTCTGCGTTGCTCGAAGTTCGTCGCCAGCTCGGGACTCCGGGCGCCGCTGGGCGCGTGGCGGCGATGATATCCGCGCTCGTGCCGTGAGCGTAGCTGGCGATCGTCCCAGGGAGCTGACGCGTCTGCAGCGAGCTGCCATCGCAGTCGGTCCAGTGTTGCTGCTCGCATTGTATTCGACGTGGCGTATACGTGAGATAAACGGTGCCGGTTGGAGGCAGCTGCGGAGCGAGGGCCGCTCCTTCATTTTTGCGCTATGGCACGGGCACATGCTGCCGCTCGTCGTGCGTCACAGGTCCCAGGGAGTGCGCATACTCATAAGCGAGCATCGCGACGGAGAGGTCATTGCGCGTATCGCGGGCAGACTTGGATTGGCTTCGATTCGGGGGTCCTCGTCGCGCGGGGCTGCGCGAGCGCTCCTAGCGATGTGCGACGCTCTTCGCGACGGCGGAGTGGTCGCCGTTACGCCTGATGGACCGCGCGGTCCTGCACGGAGCTTCGCCAGCGGTACGATCGTGGCGGCTCACCGCTCCGGCGCGCCTGTCGTCGCGATCGGCGTTGCCGCGTCCCGAGCGTGGCGCCTGCGCAGCTGGGACGCGTTCATGATCCCGAAGCCATTCGCGCGAGTCGCGATCGCGTACAGCGACCCAATGTTCGTGGACGCACCGGACGCGCGCGCCGCAGCGACCCAGATAGCTATCTACGAAGGCGCACTCAATGATGCAGTTGCAGCCGCTGAACGCGCGTTGACTGCTGCTGGTGCGAACGAAGCAACGCGCTCGCCTGCCGCTCCAGCATGAAAATCGAGGATGCCTGGTACCGCGACGCGGCGACCGAGCGTGCCGTAAGAGCGGCGCTGACTCCGCTCTCGTGGCTGTACGGGTCAGTCGTACGCCTCCGTAACGCGCTGTACGACCTCTCGATGGTTTCCAGCGTTAGTGCTTCGGTGCCAGTGGTGAGCGTGGGGAATCTCACTGTCGGCGGGACCGGAAAGACTCCGGTCACGGCCTACCTGGTTCACGAGCTGCTGGCGATGGGTCACCGGCCGGCGGTGGTGATGCGAGGTTACGGCGACGACGAGCCGGTACTTCACGAACGCCTCAACCCTTGGGCAACGGTCTACACAGGTGCGAACCGCTCGCAGAGCATTGCGCGCGCAGAACGCGACGGTGCTGACGTTGTGGTGATGGACGATGCGTTCCAGCATCGTGCGGCTGCGCGCGACCTGGATATCGTTTTGGTGAGCGCCGACAGTTGGCGGGAAGGATTGCGCGTGCTTCCGTCTGGTCCGCTTCGCGAGCCGCTGACATCGCTTGAACGGGCGGACATCGTGATTGTCACGCGAAAGAGCGCGGATGTCGTTGCTGCGGCGAGCGTAGTCGAGGCACTACGGCGGCATGTGCGGCCGCAGACGGCGATGGTCACCGCCACAATAATGCCGGTGGAGATCACCGCGTTCGTCAGGCCGGCGACAAAGCCGCTACAGACGCTCCGCGGAGCTTCTGTACTCGCAATCGCAGGCGTGGGTGATCCGGTGAGCTTCTATAACCAGTTACGCGCGCTGGACGCACGTGTGACGGAGCGGCGTTTCCGCGACCACCACGCGTACAATGAGCAGGAAGCGATCGGGCTGGCGCGTGAAAGTGCTGGTCACAAATATGTCATAACCACAGAGAAGGACGCCATCAAGCTCGCTTCAGTCTGGCCTGTCAATGCCCCGGAGCTTTGGTATCTTTCACAGGCTGTAACACTGGCGGAAGGAAGCGCGTCAGTCGGTGCAGCTCTCGCGGAACTCTTCGTCACACGAGCCACTTCAATCGTCGGATAATGGGCACAGACCACCGCCTTTCGACCCACAAGATCGTACACAAGGACAAGGACCCCGTCTTGAACGAGGAGAATCCTTTCGATGCGATGATGTCACGCTTCGATCGTGCCGCCGAGCTGCTGGATCTGGAGCCCGGCATCTACAAGATTCTTCGCAATCCGGAGAAGCAGATCACCGTATCGTGTCCGATCGTGCTTGATAACGGAGAGGTCGAGGTCTTCACAGGGCACCGCGTCCTCTACAATACGTCGCGCGGACCCGGCAAGGGCGGTATACGGTTCGACATGCACGTGACGCTGGAGGAAGTAAAGGCCCTCGCTGCGTGGATGACGTGGAAGTGCGCGGTGGTCAACATTCCGTTTGGCGGAGCGAAGGGGGGCGTGGTCTGCGATCCTCACAAGATGAGTGCGGGCGAACTCGAGCGCCTCACTCGGCGCTACACGAACGGAATCATCCAGACTCTGGGGCCGGATTCAGACGTACCGGCGCCCGATGTGAACACCAACGAGCGCGTGATGGCCTGGGTCATGGACACGTACTCGATGCATGTGGGGCACACCACCACCGCCGTCGTCACGGGCAAGCCGGTCGAGATGGGCGGGTCGCTGGGCCGCCGCGAAGCCACGGGTCGCGGATGCATGATATGCACGACGGATGCGCTCGAGCACCTCGGCATGCGCGTCCAGAATTCGACCATCGCTGTGCAGGGCTTCGGCAACGTCGGCTCGATTGCGGCGCTGCTTCTGGAGCGAGAAGGTGCCAAGGTCGTCGCGATCGGTGACCGGGACTCGTCGTTTCACAACGCGAAGGGCATCAACATCCAGGAAGCAATCAACTACGTTCAGAAGAACAAGTCGCTGAAGGGCTTCGGCGGTGCCGAGGAAATCTCCGGCAGCGAACTGCTCACGCTGGATGTGGATGTGCTGCTCCCCGCCGCGCTCGAGAGCGTCATCACCACGAAGAATGCTCACGAGATTCGCGCCAAGGTGGTGTGCGAAGGCGCTAACGGTCCGACCACGGCGGCCGCCGATTCCATTCTCGACGAGAAGGGCATCTTCGTCATTCCCGACATTCTGGCAAACGCCGGCGGGGTGACAGTGTCGTACTTCGAGTGGGTGCAGGACCGCGGTGGCTACTTCTGGGACGAGAAGACGGTGAACGATCGGCTTACCGAAATCATGCGGAGAAGTTTCGCCGACGTGCTCGCGCAGTCCAAGACACACAAGGTCAACATGAGAACGGCCGCGTACATGCTGTCAATCAGCCGTGTCGCCGCGGTGCATAGACTGCGGGGCATCTACTCCTAACGGTACAAGCC
>JALYYT010000394.1 GCA_030946285.1 Gemmatimonadota bacterium | reverse complement strand
CATTCAAGGTGAGCAGCTCTTCCAGCCGTTCGATCTGGCCCGTGTTGTCGCACAGGATCAGCGTGGGAATTCCGTCGCGCACGACGCGGTTGAGCAGTTTGAGGTCGCGGTTGATCGTCTCCGGTGCGCGGAATGGGAAGCCGACATCCGGTTCGGCCTCACCGCCGAGAGCGATGGTGGCGAACGTGCGAAGTGTTCTGACCGCTGCGGCGGGAGCGACGTAGAGCTGCTCGCGAACCGGTACGTCCTCGCCACGACGCATCGCTAGCAGAAGATGATGCTGTGCCTCGTCCCACGTTCTGCGCATCTCGGGCTCGGCGTGCGAATCCGACGGCACTACCACGATCGTATCCGCGGGCCAAAGCTCGGTGATGGCGACCCGGTCGCCGGCGCGCTCTGTCGCCTTCACGTCACGCTTCCGGCCGCTCGTGCGCTTGGTCGCTACACCGTCTGCAGGAAGAATGAGCGCAACGTCCGCGTCGCGAGTGGAGCGCTGCGTGGTGAGGTCGAAGTGACGCATCTCGGAGATCTCGTCGCCCCAGAACTCCATGCGCACCGGATTCGCCATTCCGAATCCGTACGCGTCGAAGATTCCGCCGCGCACGCTGTATTGGCCGACATCCTCGACCATGTCAACTCGCTCGAAGCCGATCGAGTCGAGATGCTCGATGAGATCGCCGAGCTTTCTTACGTCGCCCTTGCGAAGCTCGAGGCGTCCGTACTGCAGTATCGCGGGGAGCTGCGTGCGCTCCATGAGCGCGCGTGCGGTAGTGATGAGCACACGTACGTCGCCTCGAGCCGCGCGCTCGAGCGTTTCCACTCGTTCGCCCGCCACTTCCGCGTGCGCTTCGGCTTCGCCAAAGCTTTCGCGCGGGGGGTAGAACGCCACGGCTTCGCCACCGTCCAGCGCCTCGAGGTCGGCGAGCCATCGTTCGGCATCCCCGACACTCTCCGCGACGATCACGAAGAACCGCCGCTCCATTTTTCTCGCCATCGCCGCGATGAGAGCGGCGGCGCTCGAGCCGTACAGTCCGCCGACGGTGACCCGCTTGCCGGCCGACGGGATCGTGCTCGCTATCCGGTTGAACGCCGGAAGCGCCTCGACCGCGTCGATAATCGTTGGTAGGGCCATCAACCTGCTGTTTTGCCATGATCCGGACGGAAAAAGTGTTCGCGCCCGGAACTGCAACATAATTTGGGGTAGACCTGTGAGGAGGCTTTACATGAACCTTTCTTCCGCCGTCGCTTCGCGCCTGCTTCTTCGTTCGCTGATCATCCTCGCGGCGGCACCGGCCGCGCTTGCCGCTCAGCTTGGCGCTCAGCTTGCTGCTCAGCGTGCCCCGAACGTGGACGTCTGGTTCGAGCGCGGCAACGAGTTCGATCGCGGCGAACCGGGTCGCGTGATGTACACGGGGGACGCCGGCAGCTACGTGACCGTCCTCCGGGTTGACACGGACGGCCGCCTGCGGATCATGTATCCAGATCGCCCGAACGGTCGTTCGAGATATATCGGGGGCCGAGCTGGGGCAGCTGTCCCGTTCCAGGCTGATCCAACTCAGGGAGTGGGCTACGTGTTCGCTGTGGGATCTCGAACGCCGTTCGACTTCCGCGCGTACCGGGGGCGCACGAGCGGCTGGGCCCCGGGCAGCGTCGATCAGCGCCGGTCGATGGATCCGTTCGAGATCGTCGACCGATTCGCGCGCAACACCGTCGGCTCACATGGCTCGTACAGCATTGCATACGCGCCATACGAGATCGGCCGCGGTGGCGCGGGCCGCGAATCGTACAGCGGCGGCCTGCGCTATGACGACGGCTACGGAGGATACGCGGGCGGCTATTCCGATCCATGGGGAGCATCGCCGTATCGTCGTGGCTACGACGACTTCAGGTACCGCGCCGATGGATACGGACACGGATATGGGAACAGCTACGAATACGATACTCGATCGAGCTCCGATCCAAGGACGCGCGCGCTACGTCACTGTCCTGACGGCACGCTGGCACCATACACGACACCGTGCGCTGCATTCACGCAGCCACACAACGGCGTGCAGCAACAGACGTTCCAACCGGGGCCGATGCAAAGGCCGGTTCCGCAGCCGAGGCCGCGGGAAAGGCCCTGAGCCAACGAGGCCACCCGCGTGCGGTGCGCCGGAGAACGGCTATCGCGGATCGGTGAACGTGTACTTCAAGGCGATCAACTGACGAACCTTCTGTCCGCCCTTCGATGCTGGAGAGAATCTGGCCGCAGTGATTGCCTGGGCCAGCGCCGCGCCGAAAAGCGGGTCGGGCGCGTGAACAATCTTCACTGTTCGCGCAATCGCGCGTCCCGTTGTGTCGATCACGACCATCGCATCCACTTCCCCGGAAATTCCACGACCCGTCATGCTCGCCGGATACACTGGCGTCAGCGATCCGGGTACGAGCTGCGCCGATCTGTCGACCTCGAATTCGAAATACGTTTTCTCGGCGGCGGGTGTCGCAGGCCGTGTCTGACCACTTCGACGCGCAACCGAGCTATCCGCGGCTTCCTTCAATGCAGACGCAAGATGCACCGCTTCATCGGGAGCGAGCAACGCACTGAACGATGGCCTGCCGTTCTGTTCGACGGTCACTGCGATCTGATCCCCTTGCGCGAGCAGGCGAACCTGAAGGACGCCTCCAGCGCCGGGCACCATAGCGATGGTTCGTTCCTGAGCTCGCCCCTGCATTGGCGATACACCCAGGGCGATCGCGATCGCTGCGATGCAGGCGATGCCGCTCGAGACTTTGATGCTTGCCGTCATGAGTCGTTCTCCGATTCCAAGGGAATTACTGCGCCCCAATTCTACGAATCTTCGTCAGCCCCGGCGTTCCACGGGGCCCGGGCGAAGGGAATCCGTGTCCGCCCCGGTATATTTCAGGGCTACGCCGGAATCTCCCCTCTCGCACCGAATGAAGCTTCAGCACATCCGCAATTTCTGCATCGTCGCTCACATTGACCACGGCAAGTCCACACTCGCCGACAGGCTGATCGAGGCTACCGGCACGCTTCAGCGGCGAGAAATGAAGGCGCAGGTGCTCGACACGCTCGATCTGGAACGCGAGCGCGGCATCACGATCAAGCTGAACGCGGTCCGCATGAGTTACACCGGCGCGGACGCGAAGACGTACGAGCTGAATCTCATCGACACGCCGGGACACGTGGACTTCACCTACGAAGTCTCGCGCTCGCTTGCCGCATGCGAGGGCGCCGTTCTCGTGGTTGATGCATCGCAGGGTATCCAGGCGCAGACGCTGTCCAATCTTTTTCTCGCGATGGACGCGGGTCTCGAGATCATCCCGGTTCTCAACAAGATCGATCTTCCCGGCGCGGAACCCGAACGGCGCCGGCAGGAGCTCGTGGATCTGCTCGGCGTGTCGCCGGACCGGGTGCTCAGCGTCAGCGCGAAGGAAGGCGTCGGCGTCCCCGCCCTGCTCGAAGAGATCCTCGTTCGTGTGCCGCCGCCGGAAGGCGACGTTGACGCGCCGCTCCGCGCACTGATCTTCGATTCCATGTATGACCGGTACCGCGGCGCCATTCCGAGTGTCCGCGTGGTTGACGGCGAGTTGCGCGCGGGAATGAAGATCAAGTTCAGCGCCATTGGCGAGATGTACGACGTAGAAGAAGTGGGCTACCACCAGCTTCGTCAGATCAAGACGGACGTACTCCGTCCGGGCGAAGTGGGCTATGTGATCGCGAACGTGCGTCACGTGAAGGAAACGCGTGTCGGTGACACCGTCCTCGATGCAACACGGGCCGATGTCGAGCCGCTGCCTGGCTATCAGGACGTGCATTCGATGGTCTTCGCCGGCATTTATCCAACCGATACAACGCAGTACGAGAATCTCCGCGACGCGCTGGACAAGCTTCAGCTCAACGACGCATCGCTCAACTACCAGCCCGAAACATCCACCGCACTCGGCTTCGGATTCCGCTGCGGATTCCTTGGCCTGCTGCACATGGAGATCGTGCAGGAGCGCCTGGAGCGCGAGTTCAACCTCGATCTCGTCACCACCGTGCCGAGCGTGGAGTACCGCGTGTTCAAGACGGACGAGACGATGGAGCTCATCGAGAATCCGTCGCTCATGCCCCCGGCCGCGGTCATTCAGCACGTAGAGGAGCCGTACGTCAAGGCGCGCATCGTGTCGCCGAGTGATTACATCGGCCCGATCATGACACTGTCGACCGAGCGTCGCGGCGTTTACAAGAACATGTCATACATAGACGCTGCGCGAGTGGAGTTCGATTTCGAGTTCCCGCTGGGCGAGATAATCCTCGACTTCTTCGATCGCCTCAAGACCATCAGCCGCGGCTACGCATCGCTCGATTACGAGATGCTGGAATACCGCGAGAGCGATCTGGTGAAGCTCGACATGCTCATCAACGGCGATCCCGTGGATGCCTTCTCGGTGATCATCCATCGCGACAAGGCGTACGAGTGGGGCCGAAAGATCGCCGACAAGCTCCGCGAACTGATCCCGCGCCAGCTTTTCGAAGTCGCGATCCAGGCTGCGCTCGGCGGCAAGATCATCGCGCGCTCGAGCGTGAAGGCGTTGCGCAAGGACGTGCTCGCCAAGTGCTACGGCGGCGACATCTCGCGCAAGCGCAAGCTGCTCGAGAAGCAGAAGGAAGGAAAGAAGCGCATGAAGCAGGTCGGTTCGGTCGAGATCCCGCAGGAGGCGTTCCTCGCAGTTCTGCAGGTAGACTGACCGTTGCGGTCGCTCGTTGTGCAGACGAGCTTCATTGGCGACGTCGTCCTCACGACGCCGCTCATCGCGCGGCTGGCGCAGGATGGTGAGGTAGACGTCATCGCGACCCCGCTCGGCGCATCGCTGCTCAGATCGCATCCTTCCGTCACGCGACTGTTCACGTACGACAAGCGCGCGTCGGACAGAGGGAGCGTCGGTTTTCTTTCTGTTGCGAACGCCGCGCGCGGCGCGCGGGTCGCGTACCTGTGCCAGGGATCCGTGCGCAGCGGCGCGCTCGCGTTTGCTGCGGGCGCAAAAGTTCGCGCAGGCTTCGATACTTCCGCCGGACGCTGGACTTACACCGAGCGCGTTGAATACCGCGACGACTGGCACCACGCTCGCAGGCTTCTGTCACTCGCGGACAAGCGGATGGCCGCGTCGGTAGAGGACCTGGCCTCCCCGCTAATTCGCCCGCAGCTGTTTCCGGCCGTCGACGACGTGATGGCGGTGGATCAGCTCACGCGGCACAGTCGCCGGCCGTTCGTCGCGCTGGCTCCGGGAAGCGCGTGGAAGACCAAACGGTGGCCGGCGTTCGGCGAGCTTGCCGCCATCCTGGCGCCGGAGTACGACATCGCGATCATCGGGAGCCGGGATGATGCCGGCCCCGCTGGTGAGATCCGGCTCCGGGTGCCACGCGAGCAAGTGGTGGACGGAATCGGTAAGTTGTCTCTACTCGGCTCCGCCGAGCTGATAAGGCGTAGCGTGGCGCTGGTTTCGAACGATTCATCCCCGCAGCACCTTGCGTCGGCAATGGGCACCCCGACTGTCACAGTGTTCGGTCCGACGGTCCCGGAATTCGGCTTCGGCCCGCTTGCTCCCGGCTCCATAACCGTGGGGAACGGATCGCTCGCGTGCAGGCCCTGCGATCGGCATGGCCCGCAGCGCTGCCCACTGGGACATTGGCGCTGCATGAACGAGATTACGCCTGCAGAAGTTGCCTCCGCGTTACGGTCAGTAATATCCAGGGAGAGCGTTCGATGAGCCGAGAGCAGTACATAATTGGAGTGGATCTGGGCGGCACCAACCTGTCAGTCGGCGCGATGCCGGTGGACGGAAGCCGCGAGATCGGGCTTCGCACACTCCCGACGCGAGCGGATCTTGGGGCGAACGCCGTCTCCGACCGCATAGCGGCGATGGTCGAGAGCGTCGTGCTCGACCTGCAGCAGGAGACGGGAGCCGCGCGCGACGACATTCTGGGAGTCGGAATCGGCTCGCCCGGTCCACTCGATCGCGAGCGCGGCGTCGTGATCTTCACGCCGAACCTCGGCTGGCGCGACTACCCGTTGCGCGACGAGATCTCCAATCGCGTCCACATGCGCGCGACGCTCGACAACGACGCGAACTGTGCCACCCTCGGCGAATTCTGGCGCGGAGCGGCCCGCGGCGGACGCGACGTCATCGGCATGACGCTGGGCACGGGTATCGGCGGCGGCCTCGTGCTCGATGGTCGTCTGTATCACGGTGCATCTGACGCGGCTGGCGAGATCGGTCACACTTCGATCGAATCGAACGGGCGCCGGTGCAAGTGTGGCAACTACGGCTGCCTGGAAGCGTACTGCTCCGGGCCAGCGATCGCCGAGCGCGCGCGTGAAGCGCTCGAGAACGAGCCGAGCGCGACGATCGACGCCCTCGTCGAGGGCGACATGTCACGACTGACCGCGCACGTCGTGTACGAAGCGGCGCGGCGAGGCGATACAGTCGCGCGCGAAGTCGTGCGTGACACTGCGCGCTTTCTCGGCACTGGGTTGTCCAATCTCATCAACATCTTCAATCCGGATACGGTGGTCCTGGCCGGCGGCGTAACGCAGGCTGGAGAGGCGCTGATGCTTCCGCTGCAGGCCGAAGTCAAGCGACGTGCGTTCAAGACCGCGGTGGACTCCTGTCGAATCGTTCTTGGCTCGCTGCCGATGTCTGCCGGAGTCGTTGGCGCTGTGGCGACCTTCAAGCAACGAGTTCTGGGATCGCTCTGATGGCTGCGCGGCGCCGGCTTGGCGTCATCGGCACATTCGTATGGGACGAGATCCACGGACGCGATCCCGCGCAGGCGCCCGTTCAGGAGTGGGGCGGGATCACGTATGCACTCGCGGGACTGGACGCTGCGCTCAGCGACGATTGGGAGATCGTTCCACTCATAAAGGTCGGGAGCGACCTGGCGCAGCGAGCACGCGATTACATGGCGACTCTCCGGCACGGCTCGGCCAACGCACCACTGATCGAAGTACCTTACCTGAACAACAGGGTGACGCTGCGATATGAGAGCAGCGAGCGCCGGAGCGAACAGCTCTCGGGTTTCATTCCCGGCTGGAACTGGCTTGGACTCAAGCCGCTTCTCGCGGGCCTGGACGCACTGTACATCAATCTCATCAGCGGATGGGAGCTGGACCTCGAGACTCTTCAGCTCATCAGGCAGCACTTCCGCGGCGTGATCTACTGCGACCTTCACTCGCTGCTTCTCGCTGTCGATGCGCAGGGGTACCGCGTGCCGCAAGGACTGCCGAACGTCGCGTCGTGGATGCAGTGCTTCGATTTGCTGCAGGTGAACGAAGACGAGCTGACGTTGCTCGCACATGACGCTCTCGCTCTCGCAGCGACTGCGATGGCTGCTGGAGTATCGGTAATAAATGTGACCCTGGGATCGAAAGGCGCAGTGTACTTTGCGGCGCCCGGATTCGAACGCTTGTCCGATGTACGTCGTTCGGTTCTTCCCGCGTCGGCCGCCTTGCGAGGTGCCATTCGCACCTCACTGGTGCCAGCGCTCATTCCATCACAAAATGGAACGACCGATCCGACAGGATGCGGTGATGTTTGGGGCGCGACCTATTTCGCACGACTGCTCGCAGGTGATAAGTTAGGCGACTCGATAGACGCGGCCATGAAGGCAGCGTCGCGCAACCTCACTCATCGCGGCGCCACGAGCCTCGCGACCTACCTGCGTGGAGAACTCTCGCTAACGTGACGAACGTCATCACCGTTCCACCATCACTGGATGACGCCACGTTCGAGCAGATACTGGAGCCATTGTCACGGCTTCAGCCAGACGACAGGGTTCTGATAGACGCCCGCCACGCGCGCTGGGCTTCTCCGTATGGCCTCACTGCCCTTCTTGCGCTTGCGCAGACGCGCCTCGAGCGGCCGAGCCTGGCCGTACCGGAAGCAGAAGAGACAGTGTCATACTGGGCGCGCGCCGGATTCTTTCGTCATGCCGCGGACCTCTACGACATAGTTGGCACGGTTCCGCGCGGACGGCAGAACGACCCGGGCGTCCTCCTGGAAGTAACACCCGTGAACGCAAGCGAGGACGTCCACACCGTTGTGGACAAGGTGCAGCAGCGTGCGCAGCACATACTCGTGAACGAACTGAAGCTCGACGCGACCGCGACGATGCGGTTCACGATGGCTCTGTCCGAGACATGTCAGAACATCGTGGAGCACGCCGAGCATGGCGGATGGGTCGCCGTGAACAGTTACCGGTGGCAGAAGCGTCTGGGTGGACGGCGCGTGCTCGTGATCGCGGTGTGTGACGCCGGAGTCGGCTTTCGGAGATCGCTCGAGTCTGCCGTTGGGAGACCACGTTCCGACAGGTGGGACGACGGGATGGCGCTCGAGGAGGCCGTGATGCGCGGCGTGAGCCGATTTCGCGACACCGGCCGCGGTCAGGGACTGGCCGGAGTGCGGCGCTTCATTGGAAAATGGGACGGCAAGTTCTCCGTCCGCAGCGGTACAGCTCGTCTCGCCATAGTTCCGACATGGGACGAGGACCTACCTCTGCAGGAAAACCTACCAGCCTTCCCCGGTTCCCAGGTGCAGATAACGATTCCAGAGCGCGTGGACCGATGACGAAGCGTCACATTGACGTCAGCAGCGTGCTGCGCAGCGCAGTCTCGGAGACTTACTCCAATCTCGTCACGCGCCCGACTGGCGTGGCGGTTCGAGTGTATATCGAGCAGCAGTTGCAGACATCGACTGATTGTGCCGTCACGGTAATAGATTTCTCGAGCGTGGGCATGATGGACTTCTCCTGCGCGGACGAGATCGTGGCGAAGCTGGTGATGCAGCACGAGAGCGGCCAGCCCGTGTTCGTGTTCAGCGGACTGAGCGAGTCGCACATCGAAGCGATAGATGTGGTGCTCGAGCGACACGGAATGTCGCTTGTGTCGCACGAGGCTGATTCCAATTCGTACATCGCCGTCACGCACTGATGAAGTTTTTCGGGTCAAGACCCACGCCGGCGTTTGAATCGGGTTTCCAGCCGGAGCTCCGCGTGGTCGAGTACATCGCCACGCGAAAGGGCGAGTCCGAGCGTGGGCCGCAGGTCAGGCTGGCGGCGGTTGACGCGCGCTTTCGCGTACTTGCAGACGGAGAACTGGCGTGGGTGCGTGGCGTGCGTGGCCAGTATCTCGCCGAGGTCGCGATAGACGACAGATTCGCGCAGCACACGTGCGGCCTTCGGGACGTGCCTGGCATTCTGGCAGCCGAATCGGTTCGCGTCGTCAAGCCCGATCTCGACACCCCGGAAAGGAAGCTGGTATGAAGCGTTCGACCATATCCGTGCACGGCGCGGCATCACCGGGCGCTCCGGGCTCGCCCGTGGTGACACCGATTGATCAATCGGTGACGTTCGTGCAGCAAACCGGTACTGGCGACGGGATGATGTATGCAGGATCTGCCAACACTCCGACGCTTCAGACCGTCGAGCGGAAGCTCGCCCTGCTCGATGGGGGTGAGGCGGCCGTGGTACTGTCGAGTGGGATGGCGGCCACGGCGTGCGGCATGCTTGCGCTGCTACGGCCCGGCGATCATCTGCTTTCCAGCTCGCGCATCCTTGGGCTCACGCATGCGCTCTTCATGGATGAGTTCGCTGCGATGGGTATCGAAGTGAGTCTCGTGGATCCCATGACTCCGCGGATGTGGCGGAAGGCGTTGCGTCAGACTACACGCGCAATCTTTGTCGAATCGCCCGTGAATCCCACGTGTCGCGTGATCGATCTCGGCCCTCTCGCGAATCTCGCGAAGTCCGAAGGCGTCGCGCTCGTGGTCGACTCGACGCTGGCCAGCCCCATCAACTTCCGGCCAATCGAGCACGGGGCGGACGTCGTGATTCATTCAACGACCAAGTATCTGAACGGACATCACGATGCGCTGGGTGGTGCCGTCATCGGCACGGCACCTTACGTGGAGGAGGTCCGCCGCAAGATGATGCTGTGGGGCCAGGCCCCCGACGCTTTCGCGGTCTGGCTCCTCGATCGCGGCCTCAAGACTCTGGACGTTCGTGTGACAAGGCAGAACGAGTCCGCACTGGCGCTGGCGCGGTGGTGTGAGGCGCGACCCGAATTCTCGCGGGTCCATTATCCCGGGCTTGTCTCGCATCCCGATCATGAGATCGCTCAACAGAGCCTGGATGGCTTCGGTGGCATGCTGGCGGTGGAGCTCGCCGGCGGTCCCGAAGCTGCGGCGCGGTTTCTCCAGCAGCTCGCTCTGGTCACGCACGCGCCCAGCCTGGGCGGTGTTGACTCGCTCGTCAGCGAGCCGCGCTTCAGCTCGCATCGTGAACTGACTTCGGAACAACGAACGGAGTCGGGGATACCTGATGGTTTCCTGCGATTGAGCGTCGGAATCGAGGATGTGACCGATCTGATCGCAGACTTCGAACAGGCGCTGAGGTGACCCGGAATTGAGCCTTGCAAGATTCCTGAACGTCGCGAAGGAGTATCCACGCGGCGGCGTGGCGCTCAGCCATGTTTCGTTCCAGCTTCAGAAAGCCGAATTCGCATTTCTCACCGGCCCGAGCGGGTCGGGCA
>JALYYT010000387.1 GCA_030946285.1 Gemmatimonadota bacterium | reverse complement strand
GAGGTACGCCGAGCACGATCCCGAGAATCATGAGCATGCCGCCTATGGGAACTATTATACCTGCGTCCATCGTTATTCCCCTTGAATGTTCGAGAAGTCACCGGCGCGCGACGCGCCCCCGGTTTCCAGCAATCCTGTTTCGGTCAAGTCATCGATCAAAGCGGGTGTATGCATGGTCATGCAGCGGTCACGCTTCTGTCGCTGCCACCGGATCGACCGGAACGATGAACTCGATCGTCGTTCCGGCTCCGATGTCACTCCTTGCCGACACCGATCCTTCATGTGCCCAGACCGCCTGACGCGCGATAGCCAGTCCCAGTCCAGTGCCACCCGCCTTGTTTGTCACATAAGGCTCCCATATGCGTTTCAACTGCTGTGCTCCGATCCCCGGTCCGTCATCCTCGATGGAGATAATTACGGCCGGCCGCCCCTGAACCACCACGTCCGACACACGCACGACCACGGTCCCGCGACTCCCGCATGCATCCACGGCGTTCAGAAGGACGTTCGATATCGCGCCCGCGAGTGCGTCGTGATACCCCAGTATCATGGGAAGCGCGTCGGCGACCTGGAGTTCGAGCGTCATACTCGGCGGCACGGTTGCGTTCGCCGCGTAGCGAACCATCTCGCCAACGTCGATTCGCGACGGTGGTCCTTCCGGAAGTCTTCCGAATTGCGCGAAGCTTCGCGCGGTTCGCTCGAGACGTTCGGTTTCGGTCGCGAGAACTTCGATCGTCTCCGCAAGCTCCGCGGGCGCTGAGCGACGCAGGCGCTCGATCGCGAATCGTATCGGCGTCAGCGGATTCTTCAGCTCGTGCGCGACCTGTCGCGCACTCTCGCGAAACGCGCGTAGTCGTTCCGCCTCGAGCGCGCGCTGCCTACCGAGTTCGAGTGCAACTGCAGCCATCTTGAGCCGCTGTCGCAACGTTTCGAATTCCGGCGCACCTCGGCGTCGCGGCGCAGACGGAAGTTGCTCGCCACGCCGAATCAGTTCCGTCCAGTCGACCAGCTCGTCAATCGGGCGGCTGAGCTGACGGCTGAGGTGACCCGCCACTCGTGAGGCGCCGAATCCGATCGCGGCAAGCACTATCACCGAGGTCACCAGGATCACTTCCGATCCGCGCCGCACGAGATAGTTGAAGCGCTCGGCCTGCTCCAGAGATGCACCAAGCTCACGCTCGTGATCCTTGAAAGCGGTCCGCTGGGCGCGGGTGAGAGGCGCCGTCCGGGCCGCCGCGATCGCGCGCCGACCCGTCGCAGCCACCGAATCCCAACCGGCTCGGCCGGTTACCAATGGGAGCGCGCTACCGAGTGTCACGCCCCATAGAACCGTCAGCATCGCGGCCGGCACCAGCGCGAAAAGCGACAGGATGAGGAACAGGCGCGTGCGGTAGTGCAGTTGCTTCGGGGGCATGTCCTACTAAATTACATGGGATTGCGCGACTTCGAGGATCCGCTGCCACGGCACCGGCACCTGAAGTCGCGCCCGAATTGAAAACTCACAAACCGAAAGAATGCCACCTCGACACATCCGGCCCCCGGTCGCAGCTCGCGGCCCGGTAGCGCCGGTGCATCGCGGCCCACAGGCCGCCGCGCTCAACGCTTCAGGAACCAGCCCGTTCCACGCTCCCAACGCAGCACTGCTCATAGACTTCGACAACGTCACTATGGGCATCCGCTCGGACCTCAACGCCGAGCTTCGCAGTCTCCTCTCTTCCGACATCGTGAAGGGAAAGGTCTCGGTCCAGCGTGCATACGCGGACTGGCGCCGCTATCCGCAGTACATCGTGCCGCTGTCGGAATCGTCGATCGATCTCATCTTCGCACCCGCCTACGGCTCGTCCAAGAAGAACGCGACCGACATTCGCCTGGCCATAGATGCGCTCGAGCTCATCTTCACCAGGCCCGAGATCGGAACGTTCATCCTCCTGAGCGGCGACAGCGACTTCTCGAGCCTCGTCATCAAGCTCAAGGAATACGGCAAGTACGTCATCGGCGTCGGTATCCGCGAATCGTCGAGCGATCTGCTGGTTCAGAACTGCGATGAGTACTACAGCTACAACGCACTCGCGGGCCTCATCAATACCCGTGAGGAAGATGTAACCAAGTGGGATCCGTGGCAGCTCGCGGGCGAGGCCATCCAGCGCATGAAGCGGAATGGCGACGTCATGCGTGCCGACCGTCTCAAGCAGGTCATGCAGCAGATCGACAGCTCGTTCGACGAGAAGAATCTCGGCATGTCCAAGTTCACGCGCTTCGTGCAGGACGCCGCGCACCGCGGAATCCTGTCGTCGCACAAGATGGACAACGGCCAGCTCGAAGTTGATCTGCCGAAGGCAGCCGGCACCGCACCGGTTGCAGTCGAGGGTGAAGTCGCCGATTCGTCCGCTCCCGCAGCTGTGCCCCCGCTCGCACGTGAACCGCGCGAGTCGCGCAGTCGTCGGGGACGCGGCGGACGCGGCCGCGATCGTGAGCGTCCGCGTGGCGAGAACGCCGAAGCGACGGATATTGCCGCGACCGGCGAGCACGCCGCGAGTACAGCAACGAGTGCGGCAACGACTCGCGCGTCTACTCCCGTATCGAGCGTCGCACATCCGCGCGGCGATCGTCCGGCTCAGTCCGAGTTGTCGTTCACTGGAGCCGCGCCGGAATCTGCGCAGCCCGCACGCGCTTCTGCGCCTGTTGCAGAGCCAGTACCCGCCGCCAGAGCTCCGCGCGAAAGCGCATCGGTTCCGAGCGCTTCTGCCGGTGACGAAATTGGCACTGGTGGAATGCGGCTCACCAGGGACGAGGCGTTCGATCTCGTTCGCCGTGCTGTTGCGCAGATCGCCGCCACCGGTGGTGGTACGCGTGCGAGCGACGTTCGCTCGGCTGCGCACGGCATTCTCGGACGCGACAGCGAGAGCCTCAGCGAGCGCAACTTCGTGCGCATTCTGAAGGATGCGCACGACTCCGATATCATTGACCTCCGTCGTCGCGGAGACGATTACGAAGTGCGTCCCGCAGTAGTTGCCGCGCCTATCGTCGATCAGCTCGGCGCCGCGGCGATAGCCAACGCACCCGCGCCTCCACCCAAGGGTCCGCCCGCGCCGCGAGGCATGGGCACTCGTGGCGGCGGCGGACGAATGCAGCGTTCGGCCGCCAAGGCATCCGCACCGCTGGACCTGCTCTCGGTCGGCGTGGTCGATTACGACGCGCCGGTCTCCACGCCTGCGGCAGCGCCTCGGTCGGTCGCGACTCAGCCTCCGGCCGCACCTGCACCTGCACCTGGGGCTACAGCCGCACCGGTCGCGGACAGCTCGACTGCCACTACCAAGCCGTCACGGGGAAGGAAGGGAACTGCGAAGAAAGCCGCGGCTCCATCCAGAGCTGCACCGGCAGCAGCTTCTGCACCTGTAGCGAAGACTGCGGCAAAGACCGCCGCGAAACCGGCTGCAAGCAAGGTTGCCCGCAAGAAGACGGCGACGCGCAAGTAGGCCGATCGATTTCGCGGGCCGCCGGTGCATGTGCACTGGCGGCCCGCGATTCGTTCCGGCACGCTGTTCGCCACGTTCACCAGAATGTCACACCACTCGAAGATGACAGCCACACACGTTCGGAAGCGCCAGATTCCTGCCGATACGAAATCGGGACGAATTCTACCCGCTTCCTTCTACGAGCGTGACACCGAAATCGTCGCCCGGGAAATGCTCGGCACACTGCTCCAGTGTCGAACGAGCGAAGGTGTGTGCAGCGGAATCATCGTCGAGACCGAGGCTTACGTCGGCGAGCATGACGCGGCGTGTCACGCAGCAGCCGGCCTTACAGCCCGCACTGCGCCTCTGTACGGCCGTGCCGGCATCGCTTACGTGTACTTCATCTACGGCATGTACTGGTGCTTCAATGCCGTTACGCGGGCAGCTGGGTCACCTAGCGCGGTACTCGTGCGCGCTCTCGAGCCCGTGGAAGGGATTCAGCTCATGCGCCGCCGAAGGCCGCGCGCGACCCGCGATCGGGACCTGACCAACGGTCCCGGCAAGCTCTGTCTCGCGATGGGGATCACCGGCGACATGAACCGGCAGTCGCTCCAGCGTGGCTCGCTCCTCATTCGCGAGTACGCTTCGTACCCGGATGACGCCGTTTGCGTGACACCACGGATCGGGATACAGAAAGCCGCCGACTGGCCACTGAGGTGGCTGGTCGGCGGCAATGACTACGTGTCGAAAGGGCGTTGAGAATCGCGCCTACTGATCGTCTATCGAACTTCCGAAGTTGTATCTGATGCCACCCATGATCGCCGTGATCGGCTTCGTTATCAGGAACTGGTTGCTGGAAGGAATGAACGACGCCTGCGCGAAGATCGCGGTTCTGCGCACCTGCCACTGTGCACCGGCGAGCGCGAAGATCGACGATCTGCTCCGGCGATTGTCCACAGTCTGATTGAGACTGGGTGGCGGCGCGGAGTTCGCGGAATCAGGCGCCACAGAAGCGCTCCCGATGAGACTCAGCGCGTACCCGAGCCCGGCATAAGGGCGGAAGTGTCCGGCATGCCACGGAAATGCCAGTCCGCCGATCGAAATGGTTCGCATGTCACGAAGTCTCACGGGCCGCGCGCCGCTCGGCTCGCTTGCATCGGCGACCGCCGACATCTTTCCGAAGCTCGCCTGGTCGTACGAAACGTAAAGACCGCCGTTGGTGCGAGTGATCATCCAGTCCGCACCCACCGTCCCCACGCTCCCCGTTGACGCCGCGGGCGTTCCTACCGAAGTGCCACCGGCGTGTAGTCCCCAGAACCACGAGTTCTGGAAGAGTTGCTCCTGCTGAGCCTGCGCCGTCGTGACCGCGAGGCATAGTAATAGAGGAATGGCGGCTGACAGAAGACTGCGCGTGCGGCCCATTTGGACTCCTGCTCTATGAGATGATCCCCAGCTGCCTCCCGACCGACGTGATCGCAGCTACGGCGCTGTCCAGATCGCCCCGTGAGTGCGAAGCGCTGATCTGGCAGCGAATACGCGCCTCACCCTTTGGTACGACCGGAAAGCCAAAACCTGTTACAAAGACGCCCTGGGCCAGCAACATGTCACTCATACGGATGGCCGCAGAGGTCTCTCCAACGATTATCGGCACAATCGGGGTTTCGCCGGGAAGCGGCTTGAATCCGGCCTCCTCGATCTGCCCGCGGAAGTACAGGGCGTTCTCGCGCAGCGTCGTCACGCGGTCCGGATGGCTCGTCAGGAAATTCACCGAAGCCAGCGCGCTCGCCGCGACTGTCGGCGGAAGCGCGTTGGAGAAGAGCTGCGGACGGGACCGCTGAGTGAGCAGGTCACACAATGCGTCGGGGCCGGCGACGAAGCCGCCAGCGGCACCACCAAGCGCCTTGCCCAGCGTCGAAGTAATGACGTCTACCTCGCCAATTACGCCGAAGTGTTCAGCTGTGCCGCGGCCGGTCTTGCCGAGCACACCGGTGGCATGCGAATCGTCCATCACGACGATTGCGTCGTGATCGCGCGCTATCTGGAGAATCTCGGGCAGCTTCGCGATGCTCCCTTCCATGGAAAAGACGCCGTCCGTCCAGATTATCCGGCGACGCGCCGAGCTTGCGGCTTTCAGCTTGGTCCGCAGATCATCCATGTCGGAGTGCGCGTAGACTCCGGTCGTGCACTTCGTGATGGACTTGGCGAGCCTCAGGGAATCAATGATCGAAGCGTGGTTGAGCGCGTCCGACAGCACCAGATCACCTTCCTGCGCGATACTCGCGGTGAGCCCCTCGTTGGCGTTCCAGCACGACACGTAGCTCAGCGATGACGCGGTCCCGACGAGCGCAGCGATTGCCGCCTCGAGCTCGCGGTGCACAGTGAATGTGCCGCAGATGAATCGAACGCTGCCGGTTCCGGCTCCGAACTTCTCCAACCCGTCATGTCCCGCCTTCACGACTTCGGGCTCGTCACACAGACCGAGGTAGTTGTTGGAGGAAAGGATGAGGACGTCGCCCCTCCCTTCCATTTTCACATGCGCGGATTGCGGCGAGTCGAGATAGTTGAGCCGCTTGTAGACCTTCTCGTCCTTGAGCTGCTGGATGGTGGATTCGAGAGAGGATGTGAAGGATTGGTTTGGCATTTGGCTGAGCGTGGGGATGGGAAGGGCGCGGATGCATCCGCGCCTTACGGATGCGCACCTGGTACGGCGCGGATATATCCGCGCCCCGGCTGCATGCATCGGCACCTCGATGCGGATGCATCCGCGCCTTACGGATGCGCACCTGGTACGGCGCGGATATATACGCGCCCTGGTTGCATGCATCGGTACCTCGATGCGGATATCTCCGCGCGACGCATGCCTTGATCCTCACGCGATCTCGAAAACGACCTTTCCGGCTTCGCCCGATTTGATCGCCGCGATCGCGGCATCGTAATCCTCGAGCGGGAACCGGTGAGTGATGACCGGCGTCGGATCGAACTCGCCGGAACGAAGGAATCGCGTCATCTGGATCCAGGTATCGTACATCCGCCGCCCGACCACTCCGTAGATGGTGATACCCTTGAAGATCACTTCGGTGGCGAAGTTCACATCCATGGGCTTGGCGGGAATGCCGAGCATCTGCACTCGTCCTCCAACCCGCACCAGTGCGAAGGCCTGGTGGATGGCCGACGGCACGCCCGACATCTCGAGAACCACGTCGGCGCCGAGTCCGTCGGTCGCCGCCTTGACCGCCGCCTCCGCTTCGGAAGGATGAACGACGTCGTGCGCGCCCATCTGGCTTGCGAGCGCGAGTCGCGTTTCGTTGACGTCGGAAGCGATGATACGTGAAGCGCCCGCCGCCTTGCAGATCCCTACTGCGAAGAGTCCGATCGGACCGCATCCGGTGATCAGCACGACTGCGCCCGGGATGTCCGCCGTGAGCGCCGTGTGGAACGCGTTCCCCATGGGATCCATGATTCCGCCGATCTCGTACGGCGTGGAATCGTCCAGGTGCCACACATTGGTGGCAGGCATCGCGATGTACTCCGCGAAGCAGCCATCGCGATCCACGCCGATGATCTTCGTATGCGGGCAGACATGTGCGTTACCCGTTCGGCAGAGCAGGCAGCGACCGTCCACGATGTGTCCTTCGGCTGTTACGCGATCGCCCTCGTGAACGTCTGTGACAAGGTTGCCGACACTTACCACGTCACCCGAGAACTCGTGTCCCACAGTGAATGGCGGATGACAACGACCTTTCGCCCAGTCGTCCCAATCGTAGATGTGCACGTCGGTTCCGCACACGCCCGCGCGGCGAACACGGATCAGCACTTCGTCGTCGCGTATCTCCGGGACGGGGACATCACGCAACTTGAAACCCGGACCAGCGACCTCTTTCACAAGCGCTTTCACGCGTTCAACTCCGATGCATGGTTTGTGGGACAGCGGAAATCTGTAACTAAAGTATTGCCTTGCAAATACGTGATACCTATATTCTCTAGAAGTTACGAATTCGTATAGCGCGTATTGCGCTGAATTCGTGATGACGCGGGCAAGCTGTAACGTCCGCGTGCTGTGCCCAGGCGGCCCACCGGGGGATCGCCGGGTAGGTGAACTCCGATAGGAGATGCAATCATGGCAGCAGCGAAGAAGGGTGGACGTAAGGGCGGTGCTCGCAAGAAGACCGCCCGCAAGAGCGGCGCGCGCAAGGCAGCCCGCAAGGGCGGCGCGCGGAAGAAGACCACGCGCAAGAAGACTGCTCGCAAGAGCACGGCCCGTAAGGGCGGAGCGCGCAAGAAGACCGCTCGCAAGAAGACCACCCGCAAGAGCGCGGCTCGGAAGAGCTCCGGCCGCAAGTCCTCAGCGCGCAAGAAGACCACGCGCAAGAAGACTGCCCGTAAGAGCTCTCGCCGGAAGGCCAGCTCCAGCGCTGGCGCAGCAGCTTCGATGTAAGCAGGTGTACCAAACAAAAAAGCCGGCGATGAGCCGGCTTTTTTGTTGCCCGTAAGTTCCGTCGTGCGACGTCATTCCCGCTTTCGCGACAGGGCACAAAAAAGGAGAGCCCGATTCGAGGCTCTCCCTTAATGCGTTGATGACGTTCCGTGCTACGCAGCCTTGTACGCGCCGTCGCGAACTTCGGGCGCTGGTCCCCAGATGTACGTGGAAAAGATCGGTGTCGGCTCCTCACGGGAACCTCTCGATATGATGATGCCGAGCGGCTCGTCCGCGCTCGTCGCATCCTTGCTCTTGGTCATGTTGATTGCCTGCTTCATGCGACGCTCTAAAGCATGGCGGGGGCCACGTTTCATACTCGTTCCCGTTACAGGCCAAGCCATTGCCGTTCAACGAGTTATCCAGGTGACGCAACTTTTCCGCCCGCCCGCGCGCGAAACGAATGGACACACCCAATCAAAATGCCCGTGTCACTTTGACACGGGCATTCATAGATCCGCCATCGCGATTCGCTACGTCAGGCGGCGCCCTTTCGAGCCACGAAATCGGTCGGGACAGTGCCGTCATGTTCCACCGATACCTGCCAGCCAAGGTATTGCGTCGAGAGTTCGGTCACCGACTTCTCATCGCCCGCCGCGCTCACAAGATGCACACCGCCGTCGCGCGTCACGTCCTGAAGCAGGCCGATCACTTCACGCCGCTCTTCGTCCGACAACCCCGTGAACGCGCTCGGCGAGCATACCACCGCACTCAGCTCCACATCGCGTGACCACTGCCTCAGATCCGCGATGTATCCGTGCACTCGATCCAGGAGTCCGGCTTCCTCTGCTGCGTTGACGATCCGCTGAACCGCGCCCTGCTCGCTGCCGACGGCGAACACTTCGTAACCGTGCGCCGCCAGATAACAGGCCACACGCTCGTTGTCGTCGCCGCTCACAAGCACGTTCGACTCGGCCGGCGGACGCACTTCGCGCGCAAGCGCGCAATCCGGAGAGAAACCCCAGTGCTCAGGCCGCTGGCGCTCGCGCTGGTCCTTGAGCCGCTTTCGACGCCACGTCTCGTAGCTGACCAGTCTCAGGCGCCGGAAGATGATGCGGTCAACTTCCTCCCACACTACCAGCTCGGTGAGAGCAAGCTGCGGCTCGTCACGGAGAGCGCCGACGGCTTCGTCGCCGAGCTTGAGAATGGCTCGGCGAGGCAAGGACTCCTTGTACGCCTCGATCTCGTTCTCGACGTACAGCTCGTACTCGTGACGAAGTGATCTCTGCGGCCGGCTGGGCATCAGCTGTGGAAGCTAGGCGACACGATACCACGCGCAAGGGCCGACGCAATCATGATTCACTCCGACGCCTCCAGGAACGCGCCCTTCAAATAGCCCGTCTCAGGAATCGTGAGAACTTCCGGATGGTCAGCAGCCTGACCAGTGATCCCGCGCAACACCATCCTTCTTCCACTGTCGGCCGCGGCGGAGCGCAGCATCTCCATGAAGAGCGGAAGCGTCAGATGAAAGCTGCAGCTCGCGGTGAACAATATTCCACCGGGCGCCAGCAGCCTCATCGCGCGCATGTTGATGTCCTTGTAGCCACGAATGGCGCGCTGCAGCGACGGCCGATTCTTGGCAAAGGCTGGCGGGTCAAGTACGATCGTGTCGTACCTCGTACCGTCATGCTCCCGCTCGCGCAGGAACTCGAAGGCGTCAGCCGTCACGAATTCCACGTTCGTCAGGCCGTTGAGCCGAGCATTCTCTGCAGCGCGCTCGAGCGCGGGCGCCGATGCATCGAGAGCCGTGACGCGAGTGGCGTTCCGCGCCAAATGCAGCGCGAACGATCCGTGATAACTGAAGCAGTCGAGTGCCTCACCTTTCGCGAGCGAGCCGATCAGATGCCGGTTCTCGCGCTGATCGAGAAATGCGCCGGTCTTCTGACCTGTCCACGGAGCGGCGATGTACCTCACTCCGTACTCCGTCACCTCCACTTTGTCCGGAACGGCGCCGTGAAGCAATACAGTCTCGCGTGCAAGTCCTTCACGCTCGCGGGTGCCGGAATCGTTCCTGGCCAGGATTCCGGCGGGCGAGAACAGCTCCACCAGAGCCTCGACTATCTGACCCCTGAATGCCTCGAGCCCCGCGCTCGAAAGCTGGACGACCAGATAGTCGCCATACCGGTCGATGACAAGCGACGGCAGCCCGTCGCCCTCGCCGTGCACCACGCGCCACGCATTTGTGTGCTCCGCAACCGACTTGCGCCGGGACGCAGCTTCCCCGATTCTTCGGATCCACCAGTTCCTGTCAATCCGGGAGTCAGCGTCCCGATCCAGCAACCGAAGTGAAATCTCGGAGCGCGGACTCCAGAGAGCGACTCCCAGGGGCCGCCCCTGCTGATTCTGCACGCGAACCGTTCCAGCGTCTGATGCGGGCGCGTTGACCACATCGCTCCGGAATATCCATGGATGCCCCGATGCCCAGCGCTGCGCCCCCCGCCCCGAGATCTCAGCCAGCGGGTGATCACTCTTCGAAGACATCGCGCAAGGTACACGATTCTTGCGTTATGGAGGTCCAATGAAACGATTGAAAGTAACAAGGAGATCGCCAGTGCTCCTCGCGATCCCGGCCACAGCTGCCGTGGCCGCCGCCGCGTACGTCATCCGCCGCCAGAACACCACGTCGAGCAAGTTTGAGCGTCTGGGCGCCGCCGCCCTGGAAACGCTTCTGAACGCGATCGACGCAAACGATCCCGTCACCGGCGCCCATGTCCGCCGCGTCGCGCGATATGCAATGGTCCTGGCTGAAGCGATGGAGGTGAATGAACACACGATGCGCACGATCGAACGTGTCGCGCTGTTCCACGACATCGGGAAGATTCACGAGGCGCTCTTCGACGTGATCCACGATCATCGCAAACTCGATCCGAAGGAACGCCGCGAGATCAATACGCATCCCGCCCGCGGAGCGACTGTGCTGGAGCCGCTCATGTCGTTCTATCCCGCTCTCCCGAAAGGCGTCGTCGCTCATCACGAACGGTGGGACGGCACCGGATATCCGGAAAAACTCAAGGAAAGGGCCATTCCGCTTTCCGCGCGGGTCGTCGCGATCGCCGACACGTTCGACGCCATAACACATTCCCGCCGCTACCGTCCGGGGCGGAGTCTCGAATTCGGAATGACTGCCATCGGCGAAGGTCGCGGCACGCAGTTCGACCCGGACCTCGTGGATCTCTTCATGGCGCCACCGATTGTTGAACTCATCCGCGGCGAGATGCGCGGAGCGGGTCTGGTGGAACACGGCCCAACGACAAGGCGGAGAAAGCACCGCGGTGACCCGGATCACGCACCTGACGTGCGCTTCAGATGGCGCGACACTTCACCGAAACAGAGCGGTCGGGACCGCTTGCCGGCAAAGACCTAGCAACTCTACCTTCGGCGCGTCGTGCGGACTTCGCGCTTCGCAACCTCGTGCTGGGCCATCGTCTCACGAAACTCGTGATGTCCGTCCGGCGCCGCGACGAAGTATAGGTACGGCACCTTCGCCGGTGCCAGCGCCGCGCGCAGACTCGCCCCACCCGGCGACGCTATCGGACCAGGAGGCAGACCTGGATGCAGATACGTGTTGTACGGAGATTCGGTCGCGAGATCGCGATATAGAACGCGTTCGGTGTGATGGCCCAGTGTATACTGCACCGTCGGGTCCGCCTGAAGGGGCATGCCCAATCTCAGGCGGTTGTAATACACGGCCGCAATCACAGGCCGCTCTTCCGGCACGCGCGCTTCCTTCTCCACGATCGAAGCCATCGTCACTATCTCGTGCCGGCTCTTTCCCAAAGCGGTCGCCTGTGAATCGTACGCTGGCTTCCACTCGCGCTCGAATCGCTTGACCATTTCGGTGACCGCCTGGCGTGCAGAAGTGCCGGGAGCGAACACGTACGTATCAGGGAAGAGGTAGCCTTCCAGTGTCTCGGCCGGATCGCCAAGCCTGTTGCGAAGGGCTGAATCACGGACAGCCGCATTCACCGAATCGGCGCTCGTGCGAAGTGCACGAATCAGAACCGGGGTGATCTGCGCTATCGTGAAGCCTTCGGGAATGGTCACACGATTGATGATCCCGGCGCCCCCATTCATTGCACGCACCAGATCGCCCCATCTGGTCCCCGGACGAAGCAGGTAGGTGCCCGCCTGTATCTGGCGGTCGCGCCGCACGAGTCGCGCGTAGATCCGGAACGCGAGCGGCGACTCGATTACTCCGGATGATGCCATCGAGTCGGCCGCTGTCCGGAACGTCGCCCCGCGCGGAACGATTACGCGCACCGGTACTCCGTGCGGTCCGGCGCACCCTGCGACTGTCATCGTCACACCGAGCGAAGCGAGCAGCACTGCACGAGACAGGCGAACAATGTGAATCGTCATTCCGGAAGATTGAGTGCGTGCTGAAGCAGCATTGCTGCGGCCATCGAATCGACGTCGCCCTTTCGTCCACGCGTGGATCCGCCCATCTCGCGGACGCTGCGCAGAGCCGCGGACGTAGTGTACCGCTCGTCCACGTATCTCACTGGCAGTCCCGTGCGTTCCGAAAGCGCGGCCCCGACCACTCTAACTTCGGCACAACGAGGCGTTTCCTCGCCGGCGCCATCCAGCGGCAGACCAAGCACGAATCCTTCAGCCACCAGCGCCTCGGCGCGACGCATAAGCTCCGCGACCGGGGGTCGCTTGCCCGCCCGCCGCTCGATGAAGCCGGCCGGAGATGCGATTGTTCCCGTCGGATCGCTGATCGCGAGACCCACCCGCTTGTCGCCGTAATCAATCGCGAGCAGGCGTCCGCGAGTCATCCTTCCGCCATCTTGCGGAAGAACTCGGCGTTGTTCTTCGTGCGAGCGAGCTGCTTGAGCAGGAAGTCGATCGCCTCCGCTTCGGGCATGTCCGCGAGGAACTGGCGCAGCAGCGTGGTCCGGTTGATCTCGCTCTGATCGAGCAGCAGCTCTTCCTTTCGCGTGCCGGACTTGAACACGTCGATTGCAGGATAGATTCGCCTGTCCGCGATCTTTCGGTCGAGCACCAGCTCCATGTTGCCGGTCCCCTTGAATTCCTCGAAGATCACGTCGTCCATCCTCGATCCGGTCTCGATGAGCGCAGTCGCGATGATGGTGAGTGATCCGCCGCCGTCGATGTTGCGCGCGGTGCCGAAGAAAGCCTTCGGCTTCTGCAACGCTGTCGCCTCGACTCCGCCCGACAGAATCTTTCCGGTCGTGGGCGCGACGGTGTTGTGAGCGCGCGCGAAGCGGGTGATGGAATCGAGCAGGATGACAACGTCATGCCCCGCTTCCACGAGCCGTCGCGCTTTCTGCAGTACCATGTCCGAAACCTGGACGTGGCGAGCCGCGCCCTCGTCGAACGTCGAGCTTATCACCTCGGCGCGCGGCACCGTCGCCTTGATCTCGGTGACTTCCTCGGGGCGCTCGTCGATCAGCAGCATGATGATGCGCACCTCGGGATGATTCTCCGAGATCGCGTTCGCCATCTTGGTGAGCAGAATCGTCTTTCCCGCACGCGGCGGTGCGACGATGAGTCCGCGCTGGCCTTTTCCGATCGGCGTCATGATGTCGACGACGCGCATGCTGAGATCACCATCGGCGGTCTCGAGCCGCAGGCGCGTGTCGGGATACCGTGGTCTCAGCGAATCGAATGGAAGGCGGGTCTTCGTTGTGTCAGGCTCGAGCCCGTTCACCTGCTCCACACGCAGCAGCGCGAGGTATTTCTCCCACGGCTTGGGCGGGCGCACCTCTCCGAAGATCTCGTCGCCCGTTCTCAGGTCGAACCGCTTGATCTGCGACGGTGAGACGTACACGTCGTCCGGTCCTGCGAGATAGCTCCAGTCCTGGCTGCGCAGGAACCCGTAACCTTCGGGCAGGATCTCCAGCACACCTTCGGCGCGCAGCGACACACCGGAGTCGAGCAGGCTCTGCCCGATCTTGAGGATGAGCTCGGGCTTGGTCATCCCTTCCGAATGATCAACCTGGAGCCCATCCGCCATTCCCTGCAGCTCGCCTACGGTCTGCCGCTTGAGCTCCGCTATTTCCACGAGTAGTTGCTGATGCCTTTGTTGTTTGACGATACCGGCGTTGCTAGAACGGCAGGTACCGGAATGGATGGTGCTTCGCGTCCTGCACCACGGAATCCAGTTGCGCATGCGCGCGGTCCAGCTGCCGCGCCATCACAGCACCATTTGCAGAGCCGCCGGTATAGCGTGCGAGACGAGCCTTGAGATCGCTGACGGAGGCCATCGTGCGATGTGCTTCCTTGACGAGCGTCGAGTCGCGCCGAAACCTCCCGATCTCGCCGTTCCCGTTTGCCGCGGCTCCAATGGAGTCCGCGAGCGCGCTGACACGAGCCGTCTCCATTCTCAATTTCGACGTATCGCGCATGAGCTGTCCAATCGTTCCGCGCGAGCTCATAGCGCGGCTCGATACGCTTGTCAGCGCAGAGTGAACG
>JALYYT010000371.1 GCA_030946285.1 Gemmatimonadota bacterium | reverse complement strand
TTGCGAAGATCCTGCAGTTCCCCCGAAACAGTGTCCTCGACAGCCGCCTTGGCGGCCTCGAAATAGTCATGAAGCTGCTCGCCGACACCGTCGAGCGAAAAATCCTCCGCCCACTCCGCACCACGCTCGTATCCGCGCCGCGCTCCATCCGCGGCCTTGCCCGCGATACGGGCGCCGGCGCCGGCCAGCGATGCGATGCCGGCCGTGCGTCCCATCATGTCCATGCCGCGCGACAGCGCTCCGCGTTGCGGCGCACGCCGCCGGAAGAGCATTGTAACACCCACGCCTACGGTCAGTCCTATGAGCGCCGCCGTGAGCAGATCCAGATCTTCCTCACGCGAGTCCGCCGCGCCGTTTCGGCGAGACGCGCGGTCTGGCCGGCGTGATCGCGCCGGCCGCGTCGGCCGTGTCTCCGTCTCTGAAATCGCCATCCTCGAAATCCTCCGCTGAATCGAATACCTGCGCCAGCCCCGCCCGGACTCCATGCACCGTTGATGCGGTGTTGACGAATGCGGTCTCCGCCTCGCCTTGCACGACTTCGATCAGCGCATTGAACTCATCCAGCCTCGCTTCCGCCTGCTTCACGGCCTTGAGGAGCCGCGCATTCGCGGCGGCCACAGTCTGCTGGACCTGCCTCACATCCCCCTTCACGATGGCTACGATCTCCCGCGCGTCCTCTGTGACGATGCTCGCGCTCCGAACGAGGGGCCCGACGTCCCCGTAAACGCGGTCGATGAGATGATTCACCTTCTTGTACGTCTTCCTGAAGTTCCACGCTGCCGGAACCAGCCCGACGGCGAGAACCAGGAGCGCGATGGTCATCAACCCGCTGGCAACCGACGTGATCTTTTCGAAGGTGCCGACGGCCGCCGGAACCTGCTTGGTGACCAGGGTGTCCGGCAGCATGTGCGCCGCCTGTATGAGCAGCGAGGTGACGTGCGTCATGTCGTACATGGGCGGGAATGGTGCAAGGGAGGGGCCAGCCCCGAACACACGTGCAACCGGTTCCGGGAGGCCAATATCGAGTGCGTGGCCCTATATTGTCGCCAATACCATGACCGCTGTCCAATACATCGTCGAGGGTGGATCCGAGCTGCACGGCAGCATCCGGCCCTCCGGAAACAAGAACGCAGCTCTTCCCATAGTCGCGGCCGCGCTCCTCTCCCGGAACCCCGTGCGACTCACCAACGTGCCCCGTATCCGGGATCTGGAGATCCTGGTAGAGCTGCTGCGCTCGGTCGGAGCCACCGCCGACTGGACCGACCGCAACACGCTGGACATCCTCGCCCCGACGCTTGCACCCGAGCGACTGGATGCGGCGCTGTGCGCGCGCATCCGCGCTTCGATCCTTCTCGCGGCTCCGCTCCTCGCACGCTGCGGAAAGGCCCGTCTCCCGGCTCCTGGCGGCGACGTGATCGGCCGCAGACGTCTCGACACGCACTTTCTGGCGATGACGCAGCTCGGTGTAAGCGTCACGGAGGACTCCGGCTACACGATGACGACCGACCGTCTCCTCGGCGCGGACGTGTTTCTCGATGAGCCGAGCGTCACCGGAACCGAGAATGCGCTGATTCTCGCCGCCGCCGCCGAAGGAACTACGGTCCTCCGAAACGCGGCAAGTGAGCCGCATGTACAGGACCTCGCGCACTTTCTCGTCGCGCTCGGCGCGCACATCGACGGGATCGGTACCAACACGATCACCATCACCGGTGGGAGAACGCTGGGAGCGACGCCGGTCACGCACCGCATCGGACCCGATCACATTGAAGTGGCATCGTTCATCGGCCTCGCGGCGGTCACGCATTCCGCCCTTCGAATCAAGGACGCCGGCGTTGAGCACCTGCGCTCGACGCTCATGGGGTTCGAGCGACTCGGAATCCGGTGCAACATCGAAGGCGCTGATCTCGTGATTCCATCCGATCAGGAGTTGCGCGTGCACAAGGACTTCGGCGGACACATCCCAAAGCTCGAAGACCAGCCGTGGCCCGCGTTCCCGGCGGACACGATGTCAATCGCGATAGTGGCGGCGACACAGTGCGAGGGCGTGATTCTGATTCACGAGAAGATGTTCGAGTCTCGACTGTTCTTCGTGGACCGGCTCATCGGCATGGGAGCGAACATCGTACTCTGCGATCCGCATCGCTGCATCGTGAGCGGGCCCAGTGCGCTGCGCGGCGCGACAATGGATTCACCGGACATTCGCGCCGGAATGGCGATGCTGCTTGCGGCGATGTGCGCGACTGGAACCAGTACCATCAACAACGTGACGCAGATCGAGCGCGGTTACGAGCGCATGGACGAGCGTCTCAACGCACTCGGCGCCCGCATCACCCGAGTGGACGACCGGAGACACTAGACCAGCAGTGGACACTCCCGTCGAGATCGTACCCGGGCTGGAAGAGCTCGGCATACTGGCGTTCACCACCACGCGCGAAGCTGGCACGTTTGGACTCGCAGGCACCGATCCGGTCGGAGAGGTGCTCGGGCGCTGGGTCGCGCTGACCGCCGAAATCGGCGCGAGAGGCATCTGCGTCGCACCGCAGGTTCACGGCGATACGGTGCTTCCGCATGTAACTCCGTGGGACGGCTTTCTGCGCACGCGCCCCGCCGACGGCCACGCAACGCAGGAACGGGGTATCGCGCTGGCGGTGACGCTCGCCGACTGTGCGCCGGTCTTCATCGCCCATCCCTCCGGAGCAGTCGCAATCGCCCATTCCGGATGGCGCGGAACCGAAGCGCGGATCATCCATCAGGTGATACGCACCCTCGGCCTGGTCGGCCTGCCACCTGACGAGCTGCTCGTGCATGTCGGCCCTGCCATCTGCGGCCGCTGCTACGAGGTGTCCGCCGATGTTCGCGCCCGGCTCACCGGGGAGACTTCCAACCGACCTGGGAACGTCGACATCCGGTCGCTCATCGCAGAACACGCCGCGGAGGCAGGTGTCGCACGTATTTCGGTCTCCGGAAGCTGTACCCGCTGCGACAACGAAACCTTCTACTCGCACCGCGCCGGGGATACTGGTCGGCAGATCGGCGTAATCGTTGCAAAACCGTAGTTTAAAAGATATATTTACAGGTTCCCACAGAATAGCTGGACCACCCTTTTACCTAGCTCATGCCCGATACTGAAACCCTAACCGGCACGACCGACCACGCCATGACAGCGCGCGAGAAGCGCGACATGCAGCGTGCACAGCTTCGGCCGCTTGCCAACCTTCGCCCCGAACTCTACGACGAGGACGACTACTCGACGGACGAACTCGAAGCGATGATGGCGATGTACAACGGTACCATGGCGTCCATCGAGGAAGGCGAGATCGTGAGCGCCAAGGTTCTCGACATCCGCGACAACATGGTGATCCTCGACATCGGCTTCAAGTCTGAGGGTACCATCCCTCTGGAAGAGTTCAAGGACATGCCGGAGCTCAAGGCCGGCGATGAGGTCGAGGTTCTTCTCGAGCACCTCGAGGACATGGAAGGTTCCGTCGTCCTCTCCAAGAAGAAGGCCGACTTCATGCGCGTATGGGAGCGCATCCGCGTCGCGTACGAGAGCGATCAGCCGGTGGCCGGCATCCTCACCAAGAAGATCAAGGGCGGCGTCGTCGTCGATCTCATGGGAGTCGATGCATTCCTTCCGGGATCGCAGATCGCGCTTCGCCGCGTTCCGAACGTGGACGAACTGCTCGGCCAGACGTTCGACTTCAAGATCATCAAGCTCAACAAGCGCCGTCGCAACATCGTCGTATCGCGTCGCGTGATCCTGGAGCAGGAACGCGCGGGCAAGCGCGAGCGCCTCATGAAGGAGCTTCAGAAGGATCAAATCCGCAAGGGAATCGTCAAGAACATCACCGACTTCGGTGCGTTCATCGATCTCGGCGGCGTCGATGGTCTTCTGCACATCACCGACATGTCGTACGGCCGCGTCACGCATCCGTCGGAGATGGTGCACATCGGTCAGGAAGTCGAGGTCAAGGTGCTCGACATCGACTGGGAGCGCGAGCGCATCTCGCTCGGCCTCAAGCAGCTCCAGAGCTACCCGTGGCAGGATGTCGCCGAGAAGTATCCGGTCGGCACCCGCGTCTCGGGCAAGGTCGTCTCCATCACCAACTACGGCGCGTTCATCGAGCTGGAGCCCGGTATCGAGGGTCTCGTTCACATCAGCGAGATGAGTTGGACACGCAACGTCCGTCATCCGAGCAAGATCGTTTCGATCGGCGAGACAATCGAGGCGGTAGTGCTCAAGGTCGATCCGTCCGAAGAGAAGATCTCGCTCGGAATGAAGCAGACCGAAGAGGATCCATGGATGACGCTGCCGCAGCGCTATCCGATCGGGATGCGTCTCACCGGCAAGGTTCGCAACCTCACGAGCTTCGGTGCATTCGTCGAGATCGAGCCTGGCATCGACGGTCTGATCCACGTTTCCGACATGAGCTGGACGCGTCGCGTCCAGCATCCGTCGGAAGTGATCAAGAAGGGCGACACGGTGGACGTGGTGGTTCTCAACATCGATCCGGAGAACAAGCGCATCTCGCTCGGCCTCAAGCAGGCTGTCGAGGATCCGTGGCTCCGCATTGGTGAGACGTACCCCGTCGGCACCGAGCTGCGCGGACATGTCGTGCGCCTGATGGACAAGGGCGTCGTCGTGGACATCGGCAACGACATCGAAGGATTCGTTCCGAACAGCCAGCTCAACTTCGGGAACGCGGTCAACAGCCCGGCGGACATCGTGTACGAAACGATGAACCTGGACCTGCGGGTGCTCGAGGTGGATCCGATCCATCGCCGTATCGTACTGGCGGTAACCGCGATCCCCGAGGAGCAGCCACCGCGCCCGGCAGAGCCGAGCAAGGTGATCCCGATGGAGACCGAGGAGTACAGCGTGTCCGACTATACGGCGGAGATTCCGGCGGTGCTCCCGGCAACGTACGACGAAGAGTAAATAATGACGATGCGCGATAAGCTCGCGCTTCTGGAGCAACGCCGCGCCGAGTCTGAACTCGGTGGCGGCGTTGCTCGTATAGAGGCCCAGCACAAGAAGGGAAAGTTGTCCGCTCGTGAACGCATCGATCTCCTGGTGGACGAGGGATCGTTCACGGAGCTGGATCGGTTCGTCGTGCACCGCAGCACCGACTTCGGACTCGAGGAGCAGAAGTACTACGGCGACGGGGTCGTGACGGGGTGGGGGAAGATCAACGGCCGCATCGTCTACGTCTTCTCCCAGGATTTCACCGTCTTCGGCGGTTCGCTCTCCGAGTCGTTTGCGGAGAAAATCGTGAAGGTCATGGATCTCGCCGTGCGGAACGGTGCACCGGTAATCGGCCTGAACGACTCTGGCGGTGCGCGCATTCAGGAAGGCGTCGTTTCGCTGGGCGGATACGCGGAGATATTCCTGCGCAACACGCTCGCTTCGGGCGTCGTGCCGCAGATTTCCGCCATCCTCGGTCCGTGCGCGGGCGGCGCGGTCTATTCGCCAGCGATCACGGACTTCACCTACATGGTGCGGCACTCGTCGTACATGTTCGTGACGGGACCGAACGTGGTTAAGACCGTCACGCACGAAGACGTGACGATGGACGAGCTGGGCGGAGCAGACACGCACGCGATGAAGTCGGGAGTGTCGCACTTCACGCACGACAGCGAGCCCGAGTGCATCGCCGCCGTCCGCGAGCTCATGCGTTACCTCCCCTCCAACAACGTCGAGGAGCCGCCGCGCGGGCGCGGAACTGACCCGAGCGACCGTCGCGACGAAGCGCTGCTGGACATCGTTCCCGATAACGCGAACAAGCCGTACGACATGCATGACGTGCTGCGGCGCGTGATAGACGATGGCGAATTCTACGAAGTGCAGAAGGATTTCGCGGAAAACATCATCTGCGGCTTCGCACATCTGGGCGGGTTCAGCGTCGGTATCGTCGCAAACCAGCCGGCTATGCTCGCGGGTGTGCTGGACATCAACGCATCGGTGAAGGCCGCGCGGTTCATCCGGTTCTGCGACGCGTTCAACATTCCCATCGTGACGTTCGAGGATGTACCGGGATTTCTTCCCGGCGTGGGACAGGAGCACGGTGGCATCATCAAGCACGGCGCGAAGCTTCTGTACGCATACTGCGAAGCGACGGTTCCCAAGCTCACGGTAATTACGCGGAAGGCATACGGCGGCGCCTACGACGTCATGAGCTCCAAGCACATCCGCGGCGACTTCAATGTCGCGTGGCCAACTGCGGAGATAGCCGTGATGGGTCCAAAGGGTGCGGTAGAAATACTGTTCCGCAAGGACATCGCCGAGAGCGACGATCCCACCGCCGCCACCGACCAGAAGATCGCCGAGTACGTGGAGAAGTTCGCGCATCCGTACGTTGCTGCCGGTCGCGGATACATCGATGACATCATTGACCCGCGTGACACGCGTCCGGCGCTGATCGGCGCGCTCGAGAGCCTGCGTGGCAAGCGCGATACGAATCCTCCGAAGAAACACGGCAACATTCCGCTCTGATGCTGCTCTGATGCTGCAATCGGTTCTCATCGCCAACCGGGGCGAGATCGCGCTCCGGATCATACGTGCGTGCCGCGAACTGGGTGTGCGTTCCGTCGCGGTCTATAGCGACGCCGATGCGGGCGCACCGCACGTGCGCGCGGCCGATTCTGCGGTCAATATCGGACCTGCGCCCTCATCGCAGAGCTACCTGCTCGGCGACAGGATCATCGAAGCCGCCCTCCGGGAAGGCGCGGAAGCGATTCATCCGGGATACGGCTTTCTCTCCGAGCGTGAGTGGTTCGCGCGGGCCGTGCGCGACGCGGGACTGATATTCATCGGCCCGCCGGCGGAGGCGATAGCGGCGATGGGAAGCAAGACAGCGGCGCGAACGCTCGCGGTCGCGAACGACGTTCCCGTGGTGCCGGGTACGATCGACGCGATAGCAGATGCCGCGCGAGCGGCGGATATCGCCGCGGAATTCGGATATCCGGTTCTGCTCAAGGCCGCCGCCGGCGGTGGTGGCAAGGGCATGCGCGTTGTTCGCGAGCCATCCGAAATCGCGTCCTCGTTCTTCGCCGCGCGCCGCGAGGCGAAGAACGCGTTCGGTGACGACGCGATTTACCTCGAGAAGTACATCGAGGGACCGCGCCATGTGGAGATCCAGATAATTGCCGACATGCACGGTAATGTCGTGAGCCTGGGTGAGCGGGAGTGCTCCGTGCAGCGGCGTCACCAGAAGATGATCGAGGAAGCTCCGAGTGTGGCTGTGAATCCCGCTCTCCGCGCGGAGATGGGTGCAACTGCAGTGCGCGCTGCGCGCGCTGCGGGCTATGTGAACGCGGGTACCTGTGAATTCCTGCTGGATCGCGATGGAAAGTTCTATTTCCTCGAGATGAACACGAGACTGCAGGTCGAGCATCCGGTAACCGAGCTCGTAACGGGAGTTGACCTCGTCCAGTGGCAGCTTCGCGTTGCGTCGGGTGAGCCGCTCGGTTTCACGCAGGCTGACATCACGCCGCGCGGATGGGCTATGGAATGCCGGATCACGAGCGAGGACCCGGCCAACGATTTCCTTCCGTCAACGGGACGCGTGTCGTACCTGCAGCTTCCATCGGGGCCGGGCGTGCGATGGGATGGCGGCATCGAGACAGGCAGCGATGTGTCGCTTCACTATGATCCGATGCTCGCCAAGCTGATCGTTCACGCTCCGACACGGGACCTCGCAATCGAGCGAATGCACCGTGCGCTGACGGAACTGGTCATAACCGGCATCGATACGTCGCGCGAGTTTCATCTGCGTGTGATGGAGGACGCCGAGTTTCGTGCTGGTGCGATCGAGATCCAGTGGCTGGAGCGGCGGCTTGCGTCGCTCACGACTGACCCCGGCACCGACGACGGTGCAATGATCGCGGCCGTTGCTGGCGCTCTCCTCGCCGAATCCGATACGGCGCCGCGCACGAAGGCCGGGCCGGAAGCGGACAGCGCAATGTCCGCGTGGCAACGTGCCGGCCGGCTGGAGTCGCTCCGGTAGTGGCGCGGACAGTAAGTCTCACGGTGGATGCGATTGCCGCCGGCGGCGACGGAGTCGCGCGTAACGAGGGACTCGTCGTGTTCGTGCCGCGCACGGCACCGGGCGATGTCGTGACGGCGAACATTTCGGGTAAGGGTCATTTCGCGCGCGGAAGTCTCAGAAAGATTCTTCGCTCGTCGCCTGACCGGATTGATCCGCCGTGCCAGCATTATACGCGAGAGCGCTGTGGCGGATGCCAGATTCAGCACATGTCCTACGACTCGCAGCTTCGCGCCAAGGAACGAATCATCTCGGATGCAATGCTGCGCATCGGAAAGACGGAAATATTCCCGCCGAAAGTGACTCCCAGCGAGCTGGAGTGGCGCTACCGGACCAAGCTGACACTCGCAATGCGACGCAGGCAGGGTGGCTGGATCGCCGGGCTTCATCCGTTCGACGATCCTGGTCGTGTATTTCCGATCGCCGACTGTCCAATTACGGATAGCCGCGTAGTCGCTACCTGGCGTGACATAGTCTCCGCATCGGTTTTTCTTCCGCAAGTTCCGTCGCTGCGGGGAAGCGTTCGATGGACGGATGACGGGCCGACCTTCGTGCTCATGGGTGCCACGCGGTGGAACGAGCACGCACGATTCATCGAAGCCATCCCTTCACTTGCCGCACTGTACTGGGAGCCCGAGGGCGAAGCCCGTCGCATAATGGCCGACCGCCGCTCTCGCGTCACTCCCGCGGCGTCGTTCGCCCAGGTGAACCCGTCAGTCGCGGCGGTCCTGCGTGGGTACGTGTTCAACACCGTAATGGCGCTTCGGCCCGAGCGGATAATTGACGCGTACTCGGGCTCGGGAGAACTGTCTGCTGCGCTGGTCTCGGCGGGCTGCACCGTCACCGCCATCGAGCTTGACGGCGAAGCGTCACGGTGGGCTGAACAGCATCTGGCGCCGCCTTCGCGATCGATTGCGGGCCGTGTGGAAGAAGTGCTCCCGCGTGTTCTCCCCGCAGATGTGGTAATGGTGAACCCGCCGCGCAGCGGACTGCACGTGGACGTCACGACGACGCTTGACGGCGCGGAGGGGATTCGTGCGCTCGTCTACGTGAGCTGCGATCCGGCCACACTCGCGCGTGACGTGGCGCGCCTGCGACGCTACAGAATCAGTTCGGTGCGCGCTTTCGACATGTTCCCGCAGACGGCGCACGTCGAGACCGTTTGTGTCATGACACCCGTGGAATTACAGGAGCCGTCTTGAAATACGTAGTGGAAGTCAACGGTCGAATGCAGGATGTGGTCACAGAGCCGGGGACCGCGAACGCCGGGGATTCCGATCTCCGCGCGA
>JALYYT010000368.1 GCA_030946285.1 Gemmatimonadota bacterium | reverse complement strand
GCGCGCGGATCCGGGAGACCAAGCTGTCCATTGCCGAATACTGCTTCATCAACGCGGCCTTCTGCATGGCGATTCGCGCCGTGAAATCTGCAAGGCGATGCTGCTGGATACCGATTGTGTCGTTGATTTGCTGGGTCTGCGTCTGGATGGTTCCACCGGTCTGCGTCCACGCCAGCAGGAGCCTGTCGACGACCGAACCGAGTCCCTGCGTGAGAGTCAAGTTGCCGATCGAGCCAGCGACCGTTCCGAGATATGCGAGGCTCATGCCGTCAACCGGTGTTCCGGCGGCGCCTACCAGTGAACGGCCGGAGCCGGTCGCGGTGAATCCGCCTATGGTTCCCTGCACGTCGGTTCCGAACGAACTTCCTGCGGCGATCCCGAGTTGCGCCGCGGGATTCCCTGACCCGGAATACGCGACCGAGAAGCCTGGCGTGGCGCCGAAGGCGTTGTGCTGAATCTGGATCTGGTTGCCCACCGCGGTCGCGGTCAGCGACAGGATTCCGTGACCGGTTGCGGTGACGTTCATGGCTCCGAAGCTCAACCGGCCGCCGCCTTGGTTGTTCGGCGTGAGCGAGAGCGCGAGTTGCGAGTTTCCGCTCGTGGACGACTGCACCGCGAGCTGCCCGTTTGCAAACGAAACCGTGGCACCGCTACCGACCGTGGTTTGCAACTGTGTGACGAAATTGGCTATCGTGCTCGATGAGGCGACCGTAAACGATCCGCTGTACGTCGTGCCGTCGCCGCGGGCTCCACTGAAGCCGACGGTATCCCCCGCGACCACTCCTGCACTCGACCCGTTCGCAAGATGCAGGTCCGTGATGAGAGTGGACGATCCCGCCGGTGAACTCCCTGTTGCGTCATTCAACGTCGCAGATGCCTGGAGCGCGCGGTTCTGCGGTGTGCCGAAGGACGCCGACAGGGCCGCGACAATCTGCGCGGTCGTCATCCCGCCTGACAGCTGGATCTGCGCGGTCGAGTTCGAAGCGAGGTCCGTGACAGTCATCGTGTCGGGAGCGCCGGGCTGATTGTAAGTCCCGCTGAAGGCAGCACCAGTTACCTGCGCCTGTGACGCAGGCTGCGTAATGTTCACCGCATAGGTACCCGGCTGCGTCGCCGTGGTGGAAGCGGTGTAAACGAGCGATGGATTCGTGCTCATGCCCGACTCCGCGAAGAGCTTGGTGACGTCGGTGTAGCGGGTCGCGAATGCGTTCTGAAACTTGGTCGAATCGAAAGTCAGATGCCCGTCGGCCGTCAGCGATATTCCGACCGTATCCGGCGTTGCCATATCCGAAGCGGCACCGGCGACTGGCACCAGCATCGACTGCGAGAGCGCGCTGCGCGCGCTGCGCAGGAGCGGATCATTGTACAGAGTCGGATTCGACGTCTGGTCGGCGCCCGGGGTCTGCTGCGTCTTGATGTAGTCGATGACGGCGTTGTACGCGCTCACGTAGCCCTGGACCGCGGCCTGAGCAGCGCTGGAACTCAGCGAGACGCTCACGTTCGCCGTCACGTTCGGATCAGCGCCCGCGAGCGCGAGTGTCGTATTGGCGATGACGTCGGATACCGTGTTGCTCGAGCGCGTGAAAGCCACGCCATCAACGGAAAACTTCGCGTCTGCACCGCTGACCAGCTCGCGCGATCGGCCCGGTGAGGCGGCACCGAATGCACCGAAGTCCAGACGGCCGCCGCCCTGATTGTTGGCGACCAGTTGGAGCGTGAGATTGCTCTGGCCCGACGTATTGTCAGTGAGGACGACGTGTCCTGAGGAATCAACGGAGGCCGTTGCAGGCCGGGTGCCCGCGCCAAAGCCGCTGGTCGGATCGTTGAGCTTGTCGAGGAGGTTCTGCATTGTACTGCCGGCGACGATCGTGAAAGACACGCTCACGCTCGAGCCATCGCCGCGCGTTCCCGAGATCGAAAGCGTGTCGCCGGCGCGGGCGCCTGAACCGGAGCCGCCGTTCCAGAGATTGGTGAGAAGCGTTGAAGCAGTCGCTGGAGTACCGGCGTTGCTATCAGTCATCACATTGCTCTGAAGCTGCTGCGCGACCGCGGACTTGCCAGCTGCCATTATTCCGAGTTGCTGCAGGGCGTTGCCACTATCCACGAAATTCGTCGTGTTGCGAACGTCCAGATAGTATTGGGTCGCTCCATTCACGGTCGTGCTCTGCACGGTCGCCTGTACTCCGGGGAGTGCGGAAAACGCACTCGCGATGGACGTCAACGAATCAGTGGCGAGATTGATGGAAACCGTGCTGCCGCCGATCGTGACCGTCTGGGATCCAGGCGCGGCGGTGAGTCCGAACTGCGATCCGATGCTCGCTGTGGCCGACGCGAACTTGTCGCTCTGGCCACCTGCACTCGTCGCATGCTTGATCGTCTCGGTATTGTCCAGCCACCCGAGCTGCCGGCCCACTCCCTGCACTCCGTCCACGAGGTTGATCCCCGCGGCGCCAGTCTGCGTGCTCGTAAGAACGAGACGCTGGGCATTCGAGGTATCCGTGACCAGCGCGGCGCTTACCTTGCTTGCGTTGCTCCCGGAATTGAGACTATTGATCCTGTCACGAACCGAGGCAAGCGTGTCGGTTGACGCGACGGTGACCGTTCTTCCGTTGATGACGAAATCGCCGGAAAGACCGAGCGGCGTGGAACTACCGCTGAAAGTCGCGCCCGAAAGTTTTTCGGCCTGGGCGGTCTGGGTAACCTTTACCGCGTAAGAGCCTGGCGATGCCCCGCTGAGCGCAGATGCCGTCAGAAGAGCTTGCCCGTTGGAGCCGGTCGCATTCGATACATTGGCCGAGACACCCTGAAATGCCGTGCCCGAGCGCATTACGCTCGTGGTGTTCTGCAGATTCGTCAGCAGTCCGTTGTATGTCTGGTACGCGCTGAGCTGAGCCTGCGCGGCCGTGATACGGTTCTGCATCGCGACGCCGGGCTGTGACTGCGCCTGGATGAGCGCGTTCACGAGCGAGGTGTAATCGAAAGTGCTGCCGATTCCCGGAAAGGATCCAGCGGGTACGGACGATGATCCTACTGGACTTGTCATTACTTCTTCCTCCGTATACGACGAGTCCGCAGGAGCCCGGAAGGGCCCCTACGGTCTCGTCGCCGAGCCTGGCTGGACTGGAGATTCCTCTCCGCCATCCTCACCCGGATGGTTCCTTACTGGAAGAGCTTCAGCACGCTCTGCTGGCTCGAATTCGCCTGCGCGAGCATCGCCGTACCGGCCTGCTGCAGAATCTGGAACTTGCTGTAGTTCGTGTATTCCTGCGCCATGTTCGTGTCGCGGATCACCGACTCGGCGGCAGACACGTTCTGGTAGAGCGACGCGACGTTGGTGCTCGCGTAGTTGAGACGGTTCTCAGCCGCACCGAGCGAACCGATGACGGTATTGACCGAGGAGACTGCATTGCCGATCGCCGTGAGCGCGGCAACCGCGTTCGCGGAGGTGTCAACACTGATACCCGAGAGCGCGAGTCCGCCCGCCGAGCTGGCGCGGAGATCGCCGAGCGAAACGCTGATCAGGTTGTCCGAATCACTCGTCGCACCCGCGCCGACGCGGAACGCGGCGCTCGAGGTATTGGCAGTGATGATGGTCTTTGTATCGAGCGCAGTGGTCGGATCACCCATGAAGGTGAAAGACACGCCGAGCTTGTCGAAATTGAGCGTGTGGTTGCCGGCAGCCGCCGAAACGGTGATCGCCTGTGTGACCGATCCGTCCGAGAGCGACATGTGCGTGGCGTCAACCTTCGCAAGCGTGTAGGTCGTATTGACTGCTGCGCCGCCCACCGAGATCGCGGAGATTCCCGAGACTGCGTTCGCCGTACCCGTGCCGCCGTCGCTCACGCCGAAGCTGCCGTTCAGCAGCTGGGAGCCCTGGTACACAGTGCTACCAACCGTACGGTTGATTTCGTTGTAGAGCTGCGTGAACTCTGCGTTGATCTTGGCGCGGTCGTTATCCGTGACGTTCGCGGATGCCGACTCGGTGGCGAGCTGCTTCATACGATCGAGAATCGAGGAGATCGTCTGCGTCGCACCGTCTGCAATCTGGAGCAGAGAGCCTGCCTGTGAAGCATTCTGATGGGCCTGCATGAGACCGACTCCGTTGTTACGGAGCGAGTTCGCGATGCTGAGACCAGCTGCGTCGTCTCCTGCGCGGTTGAGCCGGAATCCGGATGAAAGCTTCTGAATCGAGCTGCTCATCGCATTCTCGGTCACGCTGAGGCTGCTCAACGCGTTCATCGAGTTGGTGTTGTGCTGAATAAACATTACGGTATCGCTCCTTAAGCGGTTTGTGGTGGAGCTTCCTTGCTCCATCCGGTTTGGCCTTTACGGCCGTATGGAACTACTTATCGGCACCCGTCGCGAAAGCTTTAATGCACTAAAGCGTAAAGGATTCGCGAATGCCGTAACTGCTGTCCGAGAGCACGACCTGCGCGCCTTCTCCATTCCGAGTATGGATGACAACAGGTCCCTGCAGATTCGCGGTCGGCAGCTCGCCTGGCTCACCCGGCAGCGTGACGATCGCGAGTACACTCAGTCCGTCCGCTGACAAGGCATGCAGGTCCGTCGCGCCGAGATCGAGTGTGTAGCCGTCGAAGAACTCGAAGGGATCCACGAGCAGAAAGGCGAGCGACGTGTACTCCACCGACTGGAGCCAGTACACGTGAGGACGCTCCGACGGAAGCAGAACGAAGGAGCGGCATTCCGGAAAACCCAGCAGCCCCTTCGGGAAACTGAGTATCGAGCTCGGCTCGACGACCAGCGTACCGAGAATGTCGGAAGCGATTGTCACGGTGCTTTGCATCGGAAAAGCGAGGGCGCCAGAGGTCATTTCAGATAATCGGTCAGGGTCATGCCGAGCACGCGTGAAGTGGCAAGCATTGCCGACTGATACGCCGTCTGCCTGGTCACCAGGTCGGTGATTGCCTTCTCTTGATCCACATTTGACAGGTTGGACTTGAATGTTGTCAGGCTGGATTGCAGCGCGGTGATGTTCGATCCGGTCACCTGGAGCTGGTTTTCCCTGGCGCCGAGATCGCCGACCACCGACTGGACTGCCTGCTGTGCAGTGTTGAGTGCAGTGAGCGCGGTACCTATCCCGGCGGTGTCGTTGTTTCCGAGCGCCGTGGAGAGGTTCTGCAGTGCCTGCAGGGTTCCCGTATCGAGGAAGATCTCCTTGGCGTTGTGGTTCGACTTGAAGAGCTGCCCCGCGGATATTTCGGTAGTGTGAGCGCCGGTGGGAGCGCTCCCACTATAGAATGGCGGCGTGCTGGTGACGGGCGCGCTAGTTGTATTGTCGCCACCGAAGAGATACGTGCCGAGGTATTGTGTGTTGCCGGCGGCGACCGCAGAAGTGAGAAGGCCGTCCACTTCCTGCTTTGCCGCCAATCGATTCGCGGCTGTAGAGGTGGCGGATCCCTGCTGGGTACCGATCGCCGTCGCTCGGGTAACCGTGTCGGTGAGCTGCTGGAGAACCGTGTCCTCCATATTCGCGCGGGCCGTAGCGTCGCTGATGTTGCGCTGGTACTGTGTCAGCGCGTTGAGCGATGTCGAAGTCTGCATGATTGACGACTGGGCCTGTGGGTCGTCCGCGAATGAGCTGTACTTGCGACCGGTGCTGACCTGATTCTGCGCCTGGGCCATCGCCTGCAGATCGGTCTGCAGCGCCAGCGTGGCGTTGGTCTGGATCATACTGTTGGTAACGCGCATCTTATTGCTTTGCTCCCGGCAAAGGCGTATGCTGTGGAGTATCGAGCGTGGGGAGCAGTTGCTTTAGCAGGAGTCTCCGATCGCTCGATCCCGTCGCACAGCACGGTTTACTCCCGGGAATTCCATCACCCGCAATAGTCCTCGCCCGCACTGATCCAGCAAATGGCAACCATTCTATATGTAGATGACGAGCCATCGGTCGGGTTGATACTGGAGGATACGCTCCGCCGAGCCGGTCACGACGCAGTCGGTGCGCGCAACGTTCCCGAGGCACTCCAGGCCCTTGCCGTGGGAAACGTTGATCTGATAATCTCGGATTACCGGATGCCGGGGCTAACGGGACTTGAGTTCCTCTCGCTGATCAGGCGTGAGGGGTATGAGGTGCCGCTGATCATGCTCACCGGCTATGCCAGCATCGAGCACGCTGTGTCTTCCATCAAGGCTGGCGCCGTGGACTACATCACCAAGCCGGTGCGCCCGCAGCAGCTCGAGCTCGCGGTGGACCAGGCGCTGAAGCTGGTGCGGCTCAAGAAGGAGAACGACGCCCTCAGGCGCGAAGTCATGGAGTTCAGGAACGAGCGCCAGATCGTGGGCGACAGTGTGGCGATGCGACGCGTGCTCCAGACTGTGGCGACGGCCGCTCCTACCCGGGCTACGGTGCTCCTGCAGGGCGAGTCGGGAACCGGAAAGGAGCTCTTCGCCCGCGCGGTTCACGACCAGAGTGACCGGCGAGACCGGCCTTTCATCCAGCTGAACTGTGCCGCACTCCCCGAAGGACTGGTCGAGAGCGCGCTCTTCGGCCACGAGAAGGGGGCCTTCACGGGTGCGATCAAGCGGGTCGAGGGAGCTTTCGAGCGCGCGAATCGCGGAACGCTCCTGCTCGACGAAATCTCGGAAATGCGGCTCGATCTTCAGGCAAAGCTGCTCCGCGTTCTCCAGGAGCAGGAGTTCGAGCGAGTGGGCGGAACGACTCCGATCCGGGTGGATGTGCGGATCATTGCAACCACCAACCGAGACCTGGCCGCCGAGGCCGAGCGGGGGGCGTTCAGGCAGGACCTATACTATAGGTTGAGCACGATACCGATAGCGATCCCGCCGCTCCGCGACAGAAAGGACGACATCCCGGCGCTCGCCTACCGCTTTGCGATAAGAACCGGCGCCGAGATGAACAAGGAAGTGAAGGCGATCTCGCCCGAGGGTCTGGAAGTACTTCAGAGATATGATTGGCCCGGCAACGTTCGCGAACTCCAGCACGTTGTGGAGCGGGCTGTGATTCTGTCGTCGGACCCTGTTGTGCCGGCTCACGCCTTCGAGAGCCTTCGGTTCGGTCTCGCGAATTCCCTGGGCGGACCGACATCTGCGACGCAGCGCGCCCTGATCGCGGCGGGCCTTGTTCCGCTCGTTGATGACACGCAGAACGATGGGGTTCTGGTCAGGCTCTCCTCGCTGAACGTTGAGGAGGCGGAGCGGCAACTGATCACGAAGGCGCTCGAGATGGCGGGCAACAACCGGACGAAGGCGGCCGATCTGCTGGGCATCAGCGTCCGAACTCTGCGGAACAAGCTCAATGCTCCGGCCGAGGGCGAGGCAACCTTGACCATCGGGTAGGCGGCAACTTCTGCCGATACGGCACTTTCTTCCTCTTTTCCAGACGCGGAAATAGTTGCCGAATGACCTGAAAGTTCGGGGAAAATCAAGCGCTAAGTGATTGCCACATAGTCACTTAGCGTTTTTTTTATTCAGGCAGGACCGGGGACACTCCAGTTTGGTCCTCGCGTTGCTTTAGCACGACACCGGAATGATTACCGGATTCATTGGCCGCGTTACAGCGGCGGGCGAGCTGAAGGATGCTCTGGACATCGGAACCCAGCGGGTTCGGGCGATCGCTGATCGCGTGTCCAAGGCATCGCTCATGAACCAGGACGGCTTCGCGCTGCCGGGCACGCCTGGAGCGAAGGGGACGACGACGACTTCGTCGGGCGTGGACATCGAAACCGAGATGGTCAATCTGGCAGACGAGCAGTTGCGGTACGAGGCGACTTCGAAACTTCTCTCGAAGGCCTACGAGCAGGTTCGCACCGCACTCAAGCCCTGATAAACGATGCCTCGTCCTGTCGGGCTACTTCCCTCGCCTGCGACTCCGCAGCAGCAGCCGATGTTCCGCTCGCTCTCGATTGCGGCGAGCGGCCTGTCTGCCCAGCGCGTTCGCATGGAGACGATTGCCTCCAACATCGCCAATGCAGAGACGACGCATGACGCGAACGGCATTCCATACCGTCGTCGCGTCGCTGTCCTCGGAGCAGGCGACGGCGACGCTGCTGCGGCAGGGGGGCGGATGGCGCCAGGCCAGCCTTCGGGCACAACCGGCGTCTTCAATGGTGTGAATGCGTTTCAGGTTCCGAGCGGCGGATTCCCGGCAGACGGACCGCGAAGCTTCCAGGTGCCAGTGCTCGAGACGAATGGCCCGAGCGGCCCCGGGAGCGGCGTCCACGTCGCGGGAGTTCAGGAAGACACTAGCGAAGGACAACTGGTCTACGATCCGGGTCATCCGGACGCAGACAAGAACGGATATGTGCACTACCCGAACGTGCGTGTGACGGATGAGATCGTGGAAATGATGGATGCACGTCGTGTCTACGAAGCGAATGCGAGCGTTTTCCAGACGGCGAAGGGAATGCTCAAGCAGGCCCTGAACATCTAAGGCAGAAGCGACCAGAATGGCGATCAACGGAATAGGCGGCGGCGGATTCAATCCGTACACGACAGGCGTATCG